>NZ_JARAVK010000100.1:0-32095 GCF_033792765.1 Streptomyces sp. PA03-6a
CGCTGAGCCCCCCGTGCCCCGTCCCCCGGCGGGCCCCCGGGCACGGGTCCCGCACCCGTGCCCGGGGACCCGGGGACGCCACCGGCCGCATCGCCGACAGCCCTTTCCCGGGGACGCCGTGGCCTGACAGACTCGTCCGGTGACCGAATTCGACCTGCTCGTCATCGGATCCGGCCCGGGTGGCCAGAAGGCCGCCATCGCCGCGGCCAAGCTGGGCCGCCGGGTCGCCGTCGTCGACCGCCCCGACATGGTCGGCGGGGTCTCCATCCACTCCGGCACCATCCCGTCGAAGACGCTTCGCGAGGCCGTGCTCTACCTGACCGGGCTCACCCAGCGGGACCTGTACGGCCAGAGTTACCGCCTCAAGGAGGACATCACCATCGCGGACCTCACCGCGCGCACCCAGCACGTGGTGAGCCGCGAGGTGGACGTGATCCGCAGTCAGCTCTCCCGCAACCGCGTCACCATGCTCACCGGGACCGGCCGCTTCATGGACGACCACACGGTCGCCGTGGAGGACCCTTCCGGCCGCGAGGTGCTGGTCACCGCCGGGAACATCGTCATCGCCACCGGGACGCGCCCGGCCCGTCCGTCGACCGTGGAGTTCGACGACCGCACGGTGATGGACTCCGACAGCGTGCTCAACCTGGACCGGGTCCCGCGCTCCATGGTCATCGTCGGCGCCGGCGTCATCGGCATCGAGTACGCCTCGATGTTCGCCGCGCTGGGCAGCAAGGTGACGGTGGTCGAACAGCGCGACGGGATGCTGGACTTCTGCGACGTCGAGGTGGTCGAGGCGCTCAAGTACCACCTGCGGGACCTCGCCGTCACCTTCCGCTTCGGCGAGACGGTGGCGGCCGTGGAGCGGCACGCGACGGGCGCGCTGACCGTCCTGCAGAGCGGGAAGAAGATCCCCGCGGACGCCGTGATGTACTCGGCCGGGCGGCAGGGCCTCACGGACGCCCTCGACCTCGGCAAGGCGGGCCTCACCGCCGACAAGCGGGGCCGGATATCGGTGGACGAGCACTACCGCACCTCCGTGCCGCACATCTACGCCGTCGGCGACGTCATCGGCTTCCCGGCGCTCGCGGCCACCTCCATGGAGCAGGGCAGGCTCGCCGCGTACCACGCCTGCGGCGAACCGGTGAACGCGATGCACGGCCTGCAGCCCATCGGCATCTACACGATCCCGGAGATCAGCTTCGTCGGCCGTACGGAGGACCAGCTCACCGACGACAACGTGCCCTTCGAGGTGGGCATCTCGCGCTACCGCGAGCTGGCCCGCGGCCAGATCATCGGCGACTCGCACGGCATGCTGAAGCTGCTGGTGTCCACGGAGGACCGCACGCTGCTCGGCGTCCACTGCTTCGGCACCGGCGCCACGGAGCTGCTGCACATCGGCCAGGCGGTGATGGGCTGCGGCGGCACGGTCGACTACCTGGTCGACGCCGTGTTCAACTACCCGACCCTCGCCGAGTCGTACAAGGTGGCCGCCCTCGACGCCACCAACAAGCTCCGCCAGATCAACCGCCTCACCGGCTGACGCCGGGCCGTCGCGTGCGGGGTGCCCCGGCCGGGGGCGCCCCGCACACCGGTACCACCCGTTCGGAGGGGGAACGGCGGGGGCGCTGCGTGGCAGCCTCCCGAGAGGGACGGAGAACGCGTCCCCCGTGACCTCCGAGGGAGTACCCGCCATGGCCACCAGGAAGAACCTCCGGGCCGACCGCACGAGCCTCACCCACAAGGTCGGCTACGCCCTCCGGCACCCCACGCGGGTCGCCGGATACGCGCGCCGGGCCGCGCGGGACCGCTGGCTCGCGCACCGGCACCGCGACCACGTGGCGTACTACCGGGCCGTCATGGCCAGCGACACCGCGCGGGACCCCGAGGCCGCCGTCGGCAGCGCCAGCCACGACCGCTGGCTGGCGCTGGGCGCGATGCAGTTCGACTACCTGCGTGAGCACGGCCTGTCGCCCCGGCACCGGCTGCTGGACATCGGGTGCGGCAACCTGCGGGCGGGCTGGCGCCTGATCGAGCACCTGGACGCCGGCCACTACTACGGCATCGACATCTCCCCCGACATCCTGATCGCCGCCAAGCGCACCGTGACCGCGCAGGGCCTGCAGCGCAAGCTGCCGTACCTCACGCTCACCCACGACCTGACCTTCGACTTCCTGCCGGACCGCCACTTCGACGTGGTCCACGCGCACAGCGTCTTCTCCCACTCGCCCCTGGAGGTCATCGACGAGTGCCTGGCCCACGTGGCGCGGATCCTGGCCCCCGGCGGGTGGTTCGACTTCACGTTCGACCGCACCGAGGGGAAGGAACACCACGTGCTGCGCGAGGACTTCTACTACCGCACCGAGACGCTGGTGGACCTGGCCGCCCGGCACGAGCTGCGCGCCCGCTTCATGGACGACTGGGAGCTGCGCGGCCACGGGCAGTCGAAGATCCGCGTCCACGCGGGCTGAGCCGTGCCGGACGTCTCGGCACGCCGGGGGCGGACCCCGGCGTGGGGCCGGAAGGGTCCTCCCGCCGGTGACGGCCCCCGCGCGTACGACGGCGACGTGTTCAGGAGGCGCGTAGCACGCAGGCTCCCGCATCGAGGGAGCCGTCACCCGCAGGGCCGACGTCGGCCACGAGGCCGTGCGGGCGCGCTTGCGAGCCCGGCTCCGTCACCGCGGCCGGGCGGCCGGTGTCGATGCCGCAGTGCCGCAGCGCGGCGTCCCCGGTGCCGGCCCCGCCCGCACCCGCGTCCCGTGACCCGGACCTGCCGCGGGACACGGCCTTCCCGGTCCTCGGCGAGAGCTACGTGGTGCCGTGCGCGGTGTGGGACGACCACGCCGCCGACGAGGCGCGGCCGTCGTCAGGGGGCCTCCGCGGCCTCCTGTTCGGCGCGTTTGCCGGCCACGTGCTCGACGAGGTCGCGCACGGTGCCCATCCGCTCGACCTCGTCGGCCAGCAGCATCACTCCGACCTCGCGCTCGACGGCGTCGGCGGCATGCTGCTTGGCCCGGTCGCCCAGGCGCAACTGGGCGAAGGTCGTGTCCGGCCCGATCTCCTCCGGAGCCACGTCCGCACATCCGGCGACCACCCTGCGCACGATGCCGGCGACATCCTCGGTCATGTTCCCTCTCCCCTCCGGTGACTGCCCGATACGCCTACCCCGCCGGCGGCGGAGGACCGCACCGGTGCGCCGGGCCGTTCGGGGGAACGGCCGGTGTCGTGGTGCGGCGTGCCGGGGCGCGGCTCGTACGTTCGGCCGGTATGACGCACCTTCCGCACGACTCCGCCCCCGCGCCCACCCGTCGCACCGCGCTGGCCGGGCTCGCGGTGGGGGCCGGGGCCCTGGCGGCGGCCGCCGGGTGCACGCCCTCGGGCGCCTCCCCCGCGGGCCCGCCTTCGCCCGGCGGTCCGGGAACGGGGCCCGGGTCCGGGCGGACGTCGGCCTCCGCAACGGGTCCCGCGGGCGGTGCCACCCCCGGGGTGATGGCCCTCTTCGACGACCCCGCCTACGACTTCAACGCGCTCCTGGCCCTCGGCGCCTGCGGCTACGGCTCCGCCGAGGCCGGCGAGGTGCTCACCGCCGTGAACGCCGTCACCACGGCGGGGGTGTCGGCGCAGTCGTACACCCGCACCTTCAGGGAGCTGGGCGACCGGCTGCTCACGACGCCGAGGGGCAGCATGCCCGGGCGCCAGACGACACGGTTCCGGACGCTGCGGGCGGCCCAGTACTACGGCCAGGCGCTGTTCTTCGTCCTCGGCTCCGAGGACCCGGGCAGCGAGGAGCAGCTCTACCGTGCCGGGCGCCGCGCCTGGGACGCCTTCTGCGAACGCTGCGATCCGGCCCCGGTGACGGCGGCGGTGGACTACGGGAGGACGCGGATGCCGGTGTGGTTCTTCCGCCCGGAAGGGGCGCAACGGCGGCGGCCCACCGTGATCCTGACCAACGGCAGTGACGGCCAGAACGTCGACATGTGGACCTACGGTGTGGCGGCGGCCCTGGACCGCGGCTGGAACGCGCTCGTCTACGACGGCCCGGGGCAGGGCCATGTGCTCTTCGTGGAAGAAGTCGTCTTCACCCCGCGCTGGGAGAAGGTCGTCACCCCGCTGGTGGACTGGCTGACCGCCCGCTCCGACGTGGACCCCGACCGGATCGCCCTCACCGGGCTGAGCATGGGCGGCAACCTGGCGCCCCGGGCGGCCGCCTTCGAGCACCGGATCGCCGCCCTGGTGGCGATGCCCGGCTGTGTGTCCCCCTGGCTGGCCTTCCCCCGGGAGGTCCGGGAGATCCTCACCGCCGACAAGGAGCGGACCAACGCCGTCTGGAACAAGGAGGTCGTCCCGGCGCTGAGCCCGTCCGAGGCGGCGACGCTCAAGAAGCGCTTCGAACCCTTCTCGGCCCCGGCGATGACCGAGGCACGGGAGGGCAGGATGTTCACCGACTTCTTCACCCCCGCCCGGCTCATCGCCTCACTGGACGTCAGCGATGTGCTGGGCCGCATCACGGCGCCCACCCTGGTGCTGGACTACGAGTTCGAGCAGTTCTACCCGGGGCAGCCGCGCCGGATGTACGACGGGCTCACCGCCCCGAAGGACTACGTGAAGCTCACCGCGGCCACCGGGGCGCAGCTGCACTGCTCCCCGATGGCCCCCCAGCAGCACTGCGAGGTCGTCTTCGACTGGCTGCAGGACACGCTCTCGGTGCGCTGACCCGGGGCGTGGCG
Source organism: Streptomyces sp. PA03-6a (assembly GCF_033792765.1). Classification (NCBI taxonomy): domain Bacteria; kingdom Bacillati; phylum Actinomycetota; class Actinomycetes; order Kitasatosporales; family Streptomycetaceae; genus Streptomyces; species Streptomyces sp. PA03-6a. The sequence goes on from NZ_JARAVK010000100.1 coordinate 4,728, forward strand.
ACCGGCGACCGGCGACCCCGTACGGCGGTCACCCCACGCGCGGCCGGCCCGGCACATGGGGCGCGAGGATGTCGGCCACGGTGCGGTTGCGGGGCGTGGGGACGCCCAGTTCGCGGCCGAGGTCGGCGACGCCTCCGCTGAGCCACGGCAGTTCCAGGCGGTTGCCCTGCTCCAGGTCGTTGTGCATGGAGGAGGTCATCGTGGCGGGCAGCGTGTCGCAGAAGGCCAGTTGCTCGTCGACGAAGGACTCGTCGAGGTGCACGCCCGAGGCCCGGCCTACGGCGACGACCTCCGCCATGACGTCCCGCAGCAGCGACCGCGTCGCGGGATCGGCGCGGACGACGCCGATCGGCTGGCGCACGGCCGAGGTGGTGCCCGACAGGCCCGTGAGGAACACGAACTTCTGCCACACGACCCGCGCGATGTCGACGCTGACCTCCGCGTCGACGCCGGCCTTCGCGCACACCTCGCGGAACTCCTCCGCCCGCGCCGCCCCCTCCCCGTCGTACGGGCCGAAGACCAGCTTCTGCATCGTCCCGCGGTGGGAGACGACGCCGGGTTCCTCGATGACGGCGGAGATGTAGCAGACCCCGCCCCACACGGCCTCGGGCGGCAGGTGCCGGCGCAGGACCGTGTCCTTCCGGACGCCGTTCTGAAGGGAGATCACCCGCGCGCCCGCCTCGGCGAGGCCACGCAACTGCGCGGCGACGTCCTCGGTGTCCCACAGCTTGACCGCGACCAGCACGACGTCGGCGGGACCGACCTCGCCGATGTCCGGCACGAACCGGTCGGCCGGTGCCCGGAACTCCCCCAGCGGGCTCCGGACGGCCAGCCCGCCGTTGGCCCGGATCGCCTCCAGATGCCGACCGCGGGCGACGAAGGTGACCTCGTTGCCCGCCTCCGCGAGGCGGGTGCCGAAGTAGCCCCCCACTCCGCCCGCTCCCACGACCGCTATGCGCATGGCGTGCTCCCTTCCCGGTCCGGCCTGGCCGATGGCTTAATAACCGTCTTCAAGGTTACTATGGACACATGAGCGAGCGCGCACCGGCCACGAGGGCCCCGGCCACTCCCCGCACCCGCGTCACGGCCAAGGTCCGTGCACTGCGCTTCGACGCGGGCACCCTCTCGCTCGACCTCGTCGCCACCGTCGGCCGCCGTCCCAGCACCCCCGTGGAGCGGCTCGGCGATCACGACCGCCTCCGCGCCTGGTGCGGCGGCGTCGGACTGACCCTGCGGGACGGGGAGGACGCAACGGCCCTGCTCGGGGCCCTCCACGAACTGCGCGCCGCCGCCACCGACGTCGCCACCGCGGTCGTCGACGGCCGCACGCCGCAAGCGGAGAGCGTGGGCCTGCTCAACGACCTGGCCCGCATCGAACCCCCCGCGCCCCTCCTCCGCATCGACGCCCAAGGGCGCCCGAGCGCCGGGACGGAACCGCTGTCGGCCGCCCAGTTGCTCTCCGCCGTCGCCCGGGACCTGATCGCGCTGGTCACCGAGCCGCGCCTGCGGGACCGGCTGCGCACCTGCGCCGCGGAGATCTGCGGCATGCTCTACCTCGACCCCGGCAACGGGAAGCCGCGCAAGTGGTGCTCCATGGAGCGCTGCGGCAACAACGCGAAGGCCGCCCGGCACCGGCACCGCGCCTCCGCGCCCACCCCGTAGCCCCACCGCCTAAGGCGACACCGGCTGGGCGAAGGCCGCGATGAAATGCCCGAGGTCACGCCGGTGCGAACTGGACGGCCACACCGCCCAGGTCCTGCGGACCAGGGGGTCTCCCACCAGGGGCGACCACACGACCGTTTCGGGGATCGGCTGCGCCCAGTTCGGCGGGGCCAGTGCGAACGCCCGCCCGGTGATCACGGCCGCCAGCTTCACCTCCGCGATCAGCGGCTCCCCCGCGCCCGCCTCGGGACCCACGTCCAGCCCGTGGCTGTGCAGCACCGAGGTCAGTTCGTCCCACCAGACCGGACTGCCGGCCCGGGGGAAGCCCACCCACTCCAGCCCCGCCAGGCACTCCAGGCGGACGCCGTCCGGTCCGGCGAGTTCGGCCGCCTGGTCGGCCGCGAGCAGCACCCCGAGGTTCTCCCGGACCACCAGCATCGCGTCGAACTCGGGCCCGGCCGGGCGCTCACGCGTCAGGCCGACGTCGAGCTCGTCCGCGTGCAGCGCCTCCAACTGGGCCGCCGTGGACAGATGACGGGCCTGCACCCGGGTGTCGGGGTAGGCCCGGGACAACTCGGTGAGCACGGGGGTCAGCAGGTCGGGCGGCAGCTCCAGCGGGATGCCCAGCCGCAGGGTGCCCCCGCCCTGCGCCGTCAGGGCCGCCATCGTCCGCACGGCCTGGTCGTGGCGCGCGAGCACGGCGCGCGCCTCGGAGAGCAGGACCGCCCCGGCCTCCGTCGTCCGTACGCCGGAACTGGACCGCACCAGGAGTTTGACGCCGAGTTGACGCTCCAGCGCGGTGACGGTCTGCGACAGCGCCGACTGGCTCACGTGCAGCCGTCGCGCCGCGGCGGACATCCCGCCCTCCTCCGCCACGGCGACGAAGACACGCAGCTCCCGCAGTTCCATCCGGCCATCCCACCACGCGGCGCCGGAAGGACGTCCCGACAGGCCAGGCGAATTCCCGATCGGGGAACACGCCGACCCCTGGGGGTGATTCGCCGGGCCGACCGGCCCCCGGGATGTTTCCCGGGGGCCGCCACCGCTCAGCGCGCGGCGGCCATCAGCGGCAGGACGTTCACCAGGGACTCGCCGCCCGCGTAGCGGGCCAGCTGCTGCGCGATGAAGGCGAGGGAGGTGGGCGTGAAGGCGTCGGTGAAGGCCCCGACGTGCGGGGTGATGAGGACGCCGGGCAGGTACCACAGCGGGTGGCCGCTGGGCAGCGGCTCGGGCGCGGTGACGTCCAGGGCGGCACGCAGCCGCCCGCGTCCGGCTTCCCGCACCAGCGCCCGCGTGTCGACGAGTTCCCCCCTGGCCACGTTGACCAGGACGGCCCCGTCCTTCATCAGGGCCAGGCGGGAGCCGTCCATCAGGTCGCGGGTCTCGTCCGTCAGGGGCGCGCACAGAACGACGGCGTCGGCGGAGGGGAGCAGCCCGGGCAGGTCCGCGAACCCGTGCACGTGGCCGTCCGCGGTGTCGCGCGCGGTACGTGCCAGCCGGACCACCCGGCAGCCGAACGGGGCGAGCCTGGCGGCCACGGCCCTTCCGACCGCGCCCTGTCCGACGATCAGGACCTCCTTGCCGGACAACGTGGGGAAGACACGGGGCTGCCACTGACCCAGGGCGTGCCGGCGGGAGAAGTCGTCGAGACCGCGCCCCGCGGCCAGCAGCAGCGTCACCGCCAGCTCGGCCGTGGCCTCGCCGTGCACGCCGTTGGCCGTGGCGACACGGGTGCCGGAGGGCAGCAGCCCCAGGAAGGGTGCGAGGTAGTCGTGCCCGGAGCTGAGGACCTGGAGGACCTCCAGCCGCTCGGCGTGGTGCAGCAGCCGGTCGAGGATCTGGTGCTGCTTGGCCGGGACGGGCGGGACGACGACGAACCGTACGTCCCGGGGATCGGAGGGGAAGGCCGAAAGACCGTCCCAGAAGTGGTACGACAGGCCGTCGGGCAGCGGTCCGGCGAATTCACCGGACCGATAGGGGAGCCAGACCGCGCGGCTTTCTTGCATGATTCGCTGTGCTTTTCTGTGGAGCTCGGAGGACGGGCGTGCCACGCCGGGTGCCCCGGGGCTCCGTCCTTCAGAGCAGGGGCCCTTCCGTCGCGGACGGACGCGTCCGCGGGCCCGGAGAATCTGACATCGTTGTCAAACCGTGAACCTCACGAACGCTAGCACACCTGACGAAAGGGCCATTGACGGCGAGCGGTAGGAACCGGTGGCGCGTCAACAAAAGGTGAATTCCTGTCCCGGGAAGGGCAAAGACGCAGTCATCGACCGCCCTCGGGGAGCGCATGCGTCCTCCCGGCCGCGCGGAGCGGCGGAACGGAGCGGCGGAACGGAGCGGCGAACCGTCAGGCCGCGGCGAGGCATCCCCCCGGTGCCCCGCCGCGGCGCTTCTGGCCCCCGTTCCCCCGTCCCACGGCGTCCGGTCTGCGGGACGCCGTGGGGCGGAAGTCACATGGGCGCGGAGATCAGCGCCCAGACGGACTTGCCCGCCTCGTCGGGCGGTGTCCACCCCCAGGACTCGCTCAGCGAGTCGATGATGTGCAGCCCCCGCCCGGTCTCGGCGAACCAGTCCGGTTCCTTCACCACCGGGACGCCCGTGCCGGGGTCGGCGACCGTGCAGAGCACGGACTCGTCGCGGCGGAGCAGGCCCAGCCAGACCGGCCGGCTCGACAGCGGCGCGTACGCCGGGTCGTCGAGGCCGTAGCGCACGGCGTTGGTCAGCATCTCCGACACCACGATCGAGGCGGTGTCGACGATCGCGAGCATCCCCCAGTTGCTCAGGGTGGCACGCGTGAACTGCCGTGCGGAACCTGCGGCGTGGAGGTCACCGCTCAGGCCGCAGGCGGCAAAGCGTGACCCTGAGTCCTCGGTCAGGCCGTAGTCGAGGGGGATCGCCGGATGCGTGGTCATCGGGAACTCCGCAGAGCTGTCGGGCGGGGGGCGCGGTGCTGTCTGCGTCCACCACTATCCCCGCCGGATCCCTACCCGTGCAAGCACATCTGCAATTACAGTCGTAAGTGCAAGGGTAAGTACATCTGCACGTGCATCTGCACGTGCAGATGGCCCGTCAAGGAGGCGTAGCCATGCGGGAGTTCGACAACGGCGTACCGGCCACCGACATCGAGGGCGCGGTCTGGAGGAAGAGCGGCCGGAGCAACCCCAGCGGCAACTGCGTCGAGCTGGCGGCGCTGCCCGGTGGAGGCTTCGCGATGCGCAACTCCCGCCACCCGGGCGGACCTGCGCTCATCTACACGCGCGCGGAGATCGAGGCCTTCCTCGGCGGCGTGAAGGACGGGGACTTCGATGACATGACCGGCTGACAAAACGTCGGCATGCCATAAGATGCGGCTGTATTCGGGCACCACTCAGTGAGACACTGACGGTCCGCCCAGTCACCACGGGAGCCGGCATGACCGCGACGCGGCCGAGCAACGAACCGTCGATAAGGCAGTACCTGGAGCACCCGCGCGGTGGTCCGACGGTGCTGCGCATCGTGCTCGGCACCCAGCTGCGGAGGCTGAGGGAGTCCCGGGGCATCACCCGCGAAGCGGCGGGTGACGCGATCCGTGGCTCCCACGCCAAGATCAGCCGCCTCGAACTGGGCCGCGTCGGCTACAAGGAGCGTGACGTCGCCGACCTCCTCACCCTCTACGGCGTGACCGACGAGACCGAGCGCGCGGACTGCCTCAAGCTCGCCCACCAGGCCAACACCCCCGGCTGGTGGCACCGGTACGCCGATGTGCTCCCCGGCTGGTTCGAGACGCTCGTGGGCCTCGAGGAGGCCGCCTCCGTCATCCGTACGTACGAGGTGCAGTTCATCCCCGGTCTGCTGCAGACCGAGGAGTACGCCCGCGCCGTCATCCGGCTGGGGCACCCCAGGGCGTCCGGGGTCGAGGTCGAGCGCCGGGTCGCGCTGCGCATGGAGCGCCAGCACCTGCTGAACGGGCCCAACGCGCCCCGGCTGTGGGCGGTCGTGGACGAGGCGGCGCTGCGCCGTCCGATGGGCGGCGCCGAGGCGATGGCGCGCCAGTTGGAGCGGCTCATCGAGGCGGCCGCGATGCCGAACGTGACGCTGCAGGTGGCGCCGTTCAGCGTCGGCGGCCTCGCCACCGCCGGCGGACCGGTCACGATCCTGCGTTTCCTGGAGCCGGACCTGCCCGACATCGTCTACCTGGAACAGCTCACCAGCTCGCTGTACCTGGACAAGCAGGACGACGTCGACAACTACCTGGCCGTCATGGACCGGCTCAGCGCCGAGGCCGAACCCCCGGTCCGGACGCCGGACTTCCTGCGCGACTTCCTCAAGCAGCTGTCGTGAGCTGACACGGTTCCCCGGAGCCGGCCCTTCCGGCCCCGGGACCCCTGACGTCCTCAGGCCTTGCGGCCGACCCCGCCGAACTCGATCCACTCCTGGGTGGCCTGCCGGGGCGCAAGGTCCGTGTCGGGGCGCCAGGTGGACACCTCGACCAGCCCCGGCTCCAGGATCCGCAGACCGTCGAGGAAGCCCTCGACGTCGCTCTCCTGGCGGACCCGGCCCCAGTTGCCCTGGGTGCTGGCGTCCATGAACTCCGTGACGAAGTCGCGCACCGCCTTGTCCTCGCTGACCAGCTGGCACACCACGAGGAAGCTGCCCGGCGCCAGCCGCTCCGCGACGCGCTTGACCAGGCCCGCCGGGTCGTCCTCGTCGGGGATGCAGTGCAGCACCGAGACGAAGAGGGCGGCGACCGGCTGGCTGAAGTCGATCAGCCGCTCCACCTCGGAGTGGCCGAAGATGCCGTCGGTGTCACGGAAGTCTGCCTGGATGACGGCCGTGTTCTCGTTCTCCTCCAGCAGCGCACGGCCGTGCGCCAGCACGATCGGGTCGTTGTCGACGTAGACGACGCGCGCGGCCGGGTCGACGCGCTGAGCGACCTGGTGGACGTTGTCCTGCGTCGGCAGGCCTGACCCGTGGTCCAGGAACTGGCGTATCCCGTACTCGCGGGCGAGCACGCCCACGACGCGCTGCAGGAACCTGCGGTTGTTGACGGCAAGTTCCTTGGTGCTCGGGACGACCTTGAGCAGCTCCTCGGAGGCCTCACGGTCGACGGCGTAGTTGTCCTTGCCGCCGAGCAGGAAGTCGTACATCCGGGCGACGCTGGGAATCCCGGTGTCGATCGCGGTCGGCAGCGGCTCTCGCTCCTGGCTCATCCGGCCCCTCACAGTCCTGCCCACGCCCTGAACGCGGGGTGATCGCGGAAGTCCCATTCTAGGCTCAAGTCACCTCCCCGCCCTGCGGTTTCACCCATGCGAAGTGAATTGATCGCCAACATGTTTGACTCCTGAAACACCATCAGTCACCGCGCTACCGGACGTTTCCCCCTCCCTTCGGGGGCACCGCCTGTACGCTGAGGCGGTCCGGCCACCCTGCAGGAACGGGACCGACCTCATGGAGCTCGTCTTCGCCGGCCGTGTGATCGAGTGGCGCGGACCGTCGCCGTACTACTTCGTGACCGTGCCGGGGGAGGAGTCCGAGCACATCCGCGAGGTGGCCGCGATGGCCACCTACGGCTGGGGCGTCATCCCCGTCGAGGCCCGCATCGGGGGCACCTCCTTCACGACGTCGCTCTTCCCCAAGGACGGCGGTTACCTGCTGCCTCTGAAGGTCGCCGTACGCAGACCCCAGGGCATCGCGGCCGGGGACGACGTGACCGTGGAGATGACGGTCCGCCTCTGACGTGACGGCGACGTCCCGCGCGGTTCGGTCCAGTGGGGGCGGCGCGCGCTCAACCGACCCGCCACCGGTCGTCGCAGGCCGAACGCCCTTCCGCGCGAAGGCGTGGACAACGCCCCGGCGCCGCGACAGACTACGGCCGTGCGATCACGAACGCGGGGCATGTGGTGGGGCACCGCCATGGAAGCACCGGATCCCGCCGCCCTCGCGGCGTTCTACGCCGAGCTGCTCGGGTGGCCCGTCGTGCACGAGGAACCGGGCACGTCCGTCGTCGCCGCGCCCGAAGGTCCGGCCTACCTCGTGTTCCAGCAGGCGACCGGCTACCAGGCCCCCACGTGGCCGCCCGCAGACGGTGACCAGCGGCCCATGATGCACTTCGACTTCCAGGTCGGCGACCTCGACGCCGCCGTCGCCGACGCGGTCGCGCTGGGCGCCTCGCTCGCCGGCCACCAACCCCGGGAGAACGTCCGCGTCCTCCTCGACCCGGCCGGCCACCCCTTCTGCCTCTGCCTGGACGAGGAGTAGGCGCGAGCGGTGCGGTGAACGCGTGCTCCCGGCCGCGTCACGCTCGGCACGCCTCATGCGATCCCACAGATCGACGAGTTGATCGCTGACGGCGTCGTCGTGGGCGCGTGCGTCAGCGCCGCCCGCGCGGACGGGATGGAGGCCGAGCTCGTACGCCGCGGCCTCACCTTGCGTGTTGCCCGCGACGAGTTCCTGCGCTCCGCGGTGCGAACGCCGCGCATGTGCGCTCGGGGCCGCGTCGGTTGCTTGCAGGGGCGGCAGGATTTGAACCTGCGGCGTGCGGGTTTGGAGTCCGCTGCTCTGGCCGGGCTGAGCTACGCCCCTTCGGTGGCTCCACCTTGGCATGCGCGGCGGTGGGCGGGCCACGCAATTTCCGGGGTGGCGAAGGCCGGTCAGAGGCCAGGGCGTTCGTAGCAGTCGTAGTTGCGCTGGGCGGCGATCCTGCCGTCGCGGAACGCCAGAAACGTCGCGATGCGGGCGCGCTGGACGTGGCCGGCGGGGCGCTCGGACGCCTTCCGTAGGAGCGACTCTGTGATGCGGCCACGCCGAGACAGATGGATGCCTGGGGGCGCTGTCCGTCCCTGATCAGAACGGTGGGTCTTCGGAGTAGCCGCCTGTCCCGTGGGCCGCCCACCAGGAATCACGCTCCGCCTTGAGACGGGCGTAACGCTCGCGGGCCGCGATGTCGTCCGCGTTCTCCAGGGCACTGGTGTCGTGACCCCATGCCTTCATGGCGTCCAGGACGCGGTCTCGATTGCGGCGGTCGGTGCTGGTGGCCAGCAAACGGACGGCGTGGTCGACCAGATCGGCCCGGTGCGCGGCGAGGACGGGGTGCTCGGCGAGAGGGATCGCAGCGACGAGGGCCGCGTCGCGTACGTCCGCGTTGTCGTGGCTGAGAAGGGGATGGACAGCTGAGAAGATCGCCGGGCGCAGGTCCCGGAACGCCCGCATATCCCTGTCCTCGTCGAGGAACCCCTTGCCGACGTGGCGTTCGCCGATGGTGACGCACTCGTCGTCGGCGTCGTAGGCGGTGTTGCCGAGCCACTCAAGTAGTCTCCCGGCGTTGTGGCCGAAGTCGTCTGTGGTGATGACCGGATGGTTGAGGATGGCCGCAACGTAGAGTGCGACGGGCACGGTGGCTTCGTAGATGGTGTTCTGGTGGGTCACTTCTCTGAGTGCGTTGTCGGTGGCCGCCGCCCTGACGGCCGGGTCAGGGTCGATGACGCGCGCCAGCGCCGTCGGCAGGGATTCGCCCGTCCCGCGCACGGTGGCGAGCGACGCCCAGTCGGTATCGTCCAGAAGCGCTTGGTAGTGAGGTAGCTCGTTGCGACGAGGCTTCCCGGCCCGGCTGCGGCGGTAGGTCACGGGCGGAGGCTATAGCGCCGGCGTGGCGCAGGGCGTCATGCGTGAAGCAGGGTGCGCCTCCGCACGAGGTTCCGCACGTGTCCATGGTCGTATGCCCACGTGCGGGGCTGTTGTAGCGCAGTTGCACATTCCCCGCTCCCCGAGGCGGTGTCGTAGGAGGCGGCTAGGTTGCCCGAATGACTGCCATGGATCCGCTCGTGCCGGCGCTCACCGGACTGCTTGCTGACGTCGTTTGGTGGCTGGAGAGCTGCGGGGATGAGGAAGTGGATCCCGACTCTGCGGTCAAGATGATGGAGGGTGTTGGCTGGGTGCTGCAGCAACTCCCGGCAGACCAACGCACACGGCTCTTGCAGACGCTCGCAGACTTGGCCGAAGCGGAGCAGGATCCTGCGCGACGCGAGTTCCTGGAGTCGTTCCCCTTCGCTATCGGCATGACCGAGGAACAAGAGAGCTGAGTCGACACCAGCCGAGGTGGCGTCCCTCGCTGTGAACAATGGGCGCGCCGCGCGGCGCCGGAGGGACGGTGAAGGTCAGGTCGCATCGTTCTCAGCACGTTCCAAGGCCTCGATGGCTCTGCGGTGCCATCGCACGACCAGGACCGCGACGAGCGACCCGGTCAACAGCGTCGCGACCGGGATGCCCCAGATCAGAGCACCGACGAGGTGTCCGAGCGATTCCATCTGCTACCCCTCCCTTTGCAGCCTACGCGGATGGCTCTGGCCTGGGAGGCCGGAACACGGGCGGGCACTTCCTCGTGCCCCGGGGACTGAGGCTGCGGACCCTACCTCACCTGGCCCAACGCCCACGTGGGTCAATGCGCCGACTTCACTGCTGTTCCCCGTGCGGCTCTGCCTGACGTGGCACGCGGGTGGCACGCGCCCCTCGATGCGATCGCTGGGCGGGACAGCCGCTGCGGCGTTCGATCGATCTGATGCTGCGGGAAGCCCCTACCGCCATGAGATCGGGCCGGGAACGGTGAGTTCTGCCGCAGCGACCGCGTCCGCCAGGGTGTGGAACCCATCTGTGTCCGGCCAGAACGACCGGTCGCCCGCAGGCCAACCCGGCAGATGCTGGACGTAGTAGAGACGACCCTCCTCGTTCAGATCCGGGGCTTCTCCGGGTTGCAGGTTTCCGTCTGCCTCTCCGATGGCGTGCCAAAAGTCGTAGTCCAGCATAACGACGCGGACTGTCGTGGACACCGTGCCGTCGTACAGCCACACGCCCGTCGCTACGACTGACTCCATGCAATGATCTTAAACGCAGCCGGATTGGTCGCCTGCGGTCATATCGACGGCTGCGCGAACAGTTCTTCCGGAAGGGAGTCGGCGCCTCCCTGACCTGCGCTTGCTTCGATGGCCCAGCTTCTGGCCTTGCGGGTTGGCGGTCGGCTGTTGTCGCCTGTCACTGTTGGCCACCCGTAGACGGCCCGGCAGCGGCCCGAGAGCTTGCGATGCCGCCGCATCTTCTGCAACTGGGATAATCCCCAGGTGAGCTACCCCGCAACAGACGAGCTGTCGTCAGCAGAGCGCGCATTCATGATCAATGCGACGGAGATTGACATCCTGCCGGGCGTCCGGGGGGATCTGGAAGAACCGTTGGCATCCGCCGGTCCCACCGAGCTTGCCGCAATCCTTCTGCCGCTCATCGACAAGGGATGGATTGAAGTCTCCCGCTACATCCCCTGGACCACCGATGACGGCACACGGGGACTTCAGCCCGGACCATCCATCCCACGGCACGACCTTCCTGCCGTGCTGGCCGATGCTGACAACTGGGAGTACCCGGATGACTTTGAGTGGCTGGGTCGCCTCACGCTCGTCCTTACCGAGGCCGGGCAGCAGATTCCCCGGTGACCTTGAGCTGGGAGCCGGCGCGGGGGCGTGCGCACGCAATGGGTAGGTCGCTGGGTCTACGCGTCAAAGGCTCGTTGGAGCACCTGTCGCTGCGAGCTGGGCGGATAGGCCACTGCTGTCCGTGTCTTCATGCCGCGCGACGTCCGGCGCACCGCTCTATAGCCTGGTCCACAGCAACGGTCGCTTCCCGTATAACGCTGTGACCTGGGAAATCGGTCGGAGGTACTGTCGGCCGATGCAGCCCGATAGGTCGAACAAGTGCCCGCTTCATGGTGCTGGGGTGAGCGCGCAGGGCTTGGTGGGTCGTCGGCTCGCGGAGGTCGTCGGCTCGTGGCACCTGTACGGCAGTGGTGCCCCCGCGGGCCCGCTGGATGTGTGGCTGATCGATGACCGGGGTGGCGCCTTCCACCTCACGACCGGATCGGATTGGTGTCTGATCGTTGAGGCGTCGGAGCCGCACGCCGGCCACGACACGGGCGACTCGGGGCGCGTCACGGTGAGGGCGATAGGTGAGGAGACGCCGTTCGCGGACCACGTCGGGGAGGATGTTTTGGAGGTGCGGGAGGAACACGTACCGAACACCGGGCGCGTCGCCCTGGAGCTCACATTCCCAACGGGTCGGGTCCGTTGTGAGAGCTGGGCTGGGGACCTCCGCTTGACCTCGGTGTGATGATCTTGGCGTGACTGTTGTGATCACGGCGTCGGAGTCGTCTTGGAAAGGCCCGTTCACGGGGCTTTTCCGGAAGCTGGCGACCATGCTGCGACCTGCACAACCTCGCCTTGGCCGGATAGCGGCGAGCGCACGCACCGCGACTGCCGCTGCCCAGCGTGACTGGGAGATCGATTACGGGACAGCCCTTATGTGACACGCAAGGCGGCACGGGAGCCCCAGGCTTTGGGTGGGAGCTGTCATGGGGCGACATATCGGGGCCCCATCGGCTTGCCGGGGCTCGGACGGTCTCTGGATCTACCCGCTCACGATCATGAACATTGAGAGCGGCAAGCCAATGAGGCCGCCGATGGCGAAGATGCCGCCTATGAGCCGAAGAAGCCATGTCGGCGCTGCTGTTGTGCGCTGTTGCGACTCCGGCCGGCCCTCCAGGCCGGTCACAACCAAGCCGTGGAAGCGAGCGGACCACTTCCTCGTCGCCAGCAGGCCTCCGCCGGCGATGGCGAGCAAGCTCCAGACGAGCAGAAATGGGCCCGGTCCGGGTCCCGTCGGGCTCGCGATGGTCATCACCCGTGCGTCCTCACCGTTTCCCACAGAGCGCCTGGGACAGGCGCAAACGTCGTTGGACATGTCGAGCGCCTTGGCAGGGCGCCTGCTTCGCCCCGAACTATGCGGGCCGCCTTACGGCCTGAGCGGACGGACGTCCACAAGAAGCCGTGAGGGTGCGCATTGATGCGCTGCCGCTCTAGCGCGGTTGGACACTCCTCTTGCATTCCGCTACAGACCGCGCAGCGCCTCGTACAGATCGTCGTAGGCTGCCCAACAATCGACGCTGCCGTCGTCGTACATGCTGCCCATGTACCAGTCATCATCACCGACAGGCTTCACGATGCACAGGCTATGGAACCCGAAAATGATCTCTGGACGCAGCATCTCGTGATTTCCGTCGAAGGAGAGCCACTTCACCGTCCGGTTCGGGTCCAGGACGACAGCCTCTTGGTCCCCGGACACGTCGCGGATCTGCTGGAGGGTCCATCCCGGGGGGGAGCTGCGTTTCTGCCACCGGACGATGATCTCACCTGCCGAGCGCCGGACGTCGCTCAGGGACGGGTTCCCAGCGGCCGACTCGATCCGAGGCCGGCCGTGACGCCGCGGCTGCTGCCGGCCACTTCGTCCCGAGGCAAGGCGGGTGACTGAGTTCTCTGGCTGGCCAGGACGGAAGGCGCCGTACGCCGCATCGTGGCCTGGATGGCTCGGCAGCGGCTTCGACCAGTGACAACACCCCCTGTGGGGTCATGCGGGAAGCTCACGGCGGCCCCCGTTGACCTTGGTGCACCGCGCGGGGCGGGCTGCGCGTGCATAGGGTGGGTGGCGCTGGGGCGGCCGGGGCTACCTACGGGAGGCTGGGATGAGCGCACAGGGCACGGACGCGTACACCGACGGCAACGCGCTGGCCGGGCCGCTCCGGGAGATCTTCGCGGTGGACATGACGGCTGCCGAGGGCCGCTGCGTGGGCTGCGGGCGTACCGGGCCGGTGGCCACGCTGCGGGTGTACGACCACTCCCCCGGGCTGGTGGCCCGCTGTCCCGGGTGCGACACGGTGATCCTGCGGGTGGTGCGCGGGCCGTCCGCCGCGTGGCTGGACCTGCGGGGCTCGGTGAGCATGCGCATCCCGCTCCCCGAGTGACGTCGCCGGGCCCACGACCGGCCCGGTCGACCGCCGCACGGGTCTTGGCTCTTCGTGCCGTATGCCCAACACTGTGCCGATGACGACGCGAGCGGCATGGGAGACCCTGCTGGACCGGCTGGCCGTCGACGAGCTGATCAGTGGCTACGCGGCGGCCGTCGACGACGGCGACTGGGCGGCGTACGTCGCGCTCTTCGCGCCGGACGGCCGGGCCGATTACTCGTCCGCGGGCGGCATCGCCGGACCCGCCACCGAGGTCGCCGACTGGCTCGCCACGACCATGCGCCTGTTCCCCGTGCGCCAGCACCTGGTCGTCAACCGCCGGATCGCGCTCGACCCGCCGTCCGCCGTGGCGCACGCCGACTACGTCAACCCCATGCGGCTCGGCGAAGTGGGGGCGGGCCCGACCGCCCCCAACTTCGTGTGCGGCGGCCGCTACACCTTCGGCCTGCGGCACACGGGGACGGGCTGGCGGATCGAGGAGGTGCTCGTCCGGGAGAAGTGGCGCTCCTGAGGCGTGGGCGGAGCGGATGGAGGGGGCGGAGGGCGTACGAGCGGGCAGGGCCACGGACGCGGGTGTATCCAAGAGTCATGGATGTTGCACGACGCCTGGAACAGTGGGGGCGGTCGTGGCGGCCCGGGCATCTGCTGGTCGCCGCCATGCTCACGCTGATCCTGATGGTCACCGTCGTGGACATCATGTCACCGCCCGACGTCCATCTGGGGCCGTTCCTGGTCGCCGCCCCCGCGATCACCGCGTCGTTCGCGGGGGCCAGGACGACCGCGGTCGTCGGCGGCGTCGCGGTGGCTGCGCAGGTCCTCGTGGCGGCGGTGCGCACGACACCCCTGGACCTCAACCACTCGGCGCAGATCGCCACCCTGGCCCTGATGTCGGTGCTGGCGACCTTCTTCGCCCATCTGCGCGTGAAGCACGAGCGGCAGGTGACCCGGCTGCGCTCGGTGGCGGAGACCGCGCAGCGGGTGCTGCTGCGGCCCATCCCCCGGCGCATCGGGCCGCTGCGCATCGCCTCGGTCTACCTCGCCGCGGAGGAGGAGGCACAGATCGGAGGGGACCTGTACGCGGCCGTGCGCACGGACACCGGGACCCGGGTGATCGTGGGGGACGTCCGCGGCAAGGGCATGGAGGCGGTGAACGAGGCCGCCCTGACCCTGGGCGCCTTCCGTGCCGTGGCGCACCGGCAGGCGGAGTTGCCGGCGCTGGTCCTGTGGCTGGAACAGGCGATCTCCTCCGACCTCACCGACCCCGCGGCGGACGCCGGGCCAGCCGAGGACGAGGCGGAGTCCTTCGTCACCGCGGTCGTCGCCGACATCCCGGACGACGAGCCGGTGGTCCACCTCGTCACCTGCGGTCATCCCCCGCCGCTGCGGCTCCACGAAGGCTGCGTGACCCCGCTCGACATGCCGGCGCCCGCGCCGCCGCTGGGGCTGACGCAGTTCGCCGGCGGGGAGCCCTCGGTGCTTACGTTCGCCTTCGAGCCCGGCGACACCCTGCTGCTGTACACCGACGGGGTCGTCGAGGCGCGCGACGTGGCCGGGGCGTTCTACCCGCTGACCGGACGGCTCGCCGGGCAGCCGGCCGGTGATCCCGAGGCGCTGGTGGAACGGCTGTGCACCGACCTGCTGGCCTACGCGGGAGGCTGCCTCGGCGACGACGCGGCCGTGCTGGCGATCAGCCGGTCCCCGGCCCTGGTGGCGGCGACCGGCCGCGCGGGCGGTCGCCCGCCCTCGGCCCCGCCGCCTCCCCAGCAGGCGGCGCCCCCGGGGTGAACCCCGTTGACCGCCGCGGAGAGCGGCGGTCACCCGGCATCCCGGAGGGCGCTCGGGGTATCCGGTCTGTGACACGGGGAGACCACGACCGGAACAAACCAGAAGAGGGGGGAAGTCCGTGGCTCGGTTGGCGTTGCGCGGGCGTTCGTCGGAGACAAGGCAAGAAGGGCGGCGGTCGCCACTGGCCTCGCTGGCCCGGTGGGCGGCGATGGCGCTGGCGTTCGTGGCGATGGTCGCGTTCGGGGCGGTGCTGGCCCGCGCGACGCTGGCGCCGTCGTACGCCTCTGAGGGTCTCGCGCACGCGAACATCCACCCGGGCGCCTCGCTGCGCCAGTACTACGAGCGGTACACGGTGGCGGGCGCCATACGGCAGGTCGGCGGGAACGTGCTGCTGGGCATGCCCTTCGGCGTGCTGCTCCCGGTGCTGGCACCGAAGGCGCGCGGGGCGCTGCGCGTGGTGGTGACGACGGGCCTGGTGATGGTCCTCGTGGAGCTGGCGCAGGGGGCGGTGGTGCAGGGCCGCGCGTTCGACGTCGATGACGTGATCATGAACACCACCGGTGCCCTGCTGGGCTACCTGCTCTTCGGGCGTCGCCTCGGCCGGGCCGTGCACACCGTCCGCCCGGCGGCCCCCGCCCAGGCCCAGGCCCCGGCGGCGAAGTCCGCGGGCGGCACGAGGACGTCGAGGATCACGAAGGCGTTCGGGACCCGCGGGAGCGGCACGGCCGGGACGTCGGGGAAGTCCGGTAAGTCCGGTAAGGCGGCTAAGGCCGGCAAGGGCGCCAAGGCCGCGCAGCCGGCGCCCCGCAAGTCGTTCCTGTCCTTCGGGACGGTGCGCCGCAAGGCCGCCCGGCGCTCCTGAACAGCGCCCGGGAATCCGCCCTTCCCACCTGGCACTCCGCCGCTGGTACGTCCCTGACCAGCGGCGGAGCCGCATGGAGTGCGTCACATCGGAGCCGGAAAGGCTTTCCCCCGAGCACGACCCTTTGTTACACAGGGTGGATTCATCCCCGATTGCCCCGGGAGCGAGCGACATGAACGACGACGACGTCCCGGACCGCCTCCACGCGTTCGAGCTGGACTTCACCGACCACGAGACCCGCCGCCGGGCCGAGGTCCTCGCCGCCCTCGGCGACGACTGGGACCCGGTCGCCGTCCTGCGCGAGGAGGATGCGGCGTACCGGCTGCTCTACTCCGGCCTCGACGACGAGCAGGAGGCGGTGTACCGCACGCTCGTGGCGGCGGGCGTGCTGCCGCCCCGTGAGGGGTCCGGGGAGGACGACGGTGCTGCTTCCGATTGATCCCACGGCCGACCCCGGCCGCCGGGCGTGGGTCCCCTGCCCGCGCTGCGAGGACCACCGGGAGTGCGCCACCTGCGCCGCGGGCCGCAACTGCCCCGACCACTGGCGCTACTTGCTGTCGAACAAGGGACCCGTGGTGCATCTGCAGTGCCCCGGCTGCACGCACATGTGGGCCTGGGACTCCGGTTTCGGCGCGCAGCACCGCAACGGGGCCTGAACACCGCACCGCCGGGCCGTCCCCGGCAGGCGGCGGCCCGGCTGGTGTGCGAGGCTCGGGGTGTGGGCTGCCCCCGTCCGCGGGGAGCAACCGCGGACCCCTCAGGGAGGCGATCATGGAAACCGATGCCCTGACGGCCGGCACCCTGCGAGCACTGCGCGCGACCAGGCCGTATCCGGCGGTGTCGCTGACCATGCCGACGCATCGGCGCGAACCGGACAACGCCCAGGACGCCGTACGGCTGCGCAATCTGCTCGCCGAGGCCGAGCGCAGGATCGAGCACGATCCGGAGGCGTCCCGCCGTTCGCGGATGGCCATCAAGACGCAGCTGAAGGCCGCCGCCGCCGAAGTGGACCTGCGCTACTCGCTGGACGGGCTCGTCATGTACGCCACGGAGCGGGACCACCAGATCTGGACGCTGCCCCGGGCCGTGCCCGAGCGGGTGGTGCTCAGCGACAGCTTCCTGACCCGCAACCTGGTCGCCGCGAAGGCCAGGGCCCTGCCGTACTGGGTGCTCACGGTGGCGGCCGACCGGGCGACCCTGTGGAGCGGCAGCGGCCAGTCGCTGCACCCCCAGGACGCGCAGGGCTTCCCCATGGAGCCGGACCCCGTCCAGTGGGACCCCGAGCGGCAGGAGCAGGTCGGGGACCACCCGAGCACCTTCCGGGACGAGGAGACGCGGCGCTTCCTGCGGTCCGTCGACGGCGCCCTCGCCTCCCTCCTGGCCGCCGACGGCCGGCCGCTGTACCTGGTGGGCCTGCCGGACGCGGTCGCCCTGCTCAAAGAGGTCGGCACCGCCGCGGACGCCGCGGTGGCCGTCGTACACAAGGGCGGCCTGGCGAACGGCCCCGCGCAGACACTGCTCCAGGAACTCGCCCCGGCGCAGAGGGAGTTCGCCGAGCGGGAGACGGAAAGGACCGGCCGCAGGCTGGTGGACGCCCGTAGCCGCAGGACCTTCGCGGCGGGGCTGGACGAGGTGTGGGAGTCCGTGTGCGAGGGCCGCGCCGAACTCGTCGTGGTCGAGGAGGACTTCCAGCGCACGGTACGCCTGAGCGACGGCCACCTCACCCCGGTGGACGGTGACGGCCCGGAGGCGGGCGGCTTCGAGGACGGCATCCGCGAGGACATCGTGGACGAGTTGGTGGAGGCGGCGCTCGACAAGGGTGCCGAGGTCCGCTTCGTGGCGCCGGACAGCCTCGCCGAGCACGACCGGATCGCGGCGGTGCTGCGCTACTGAGCCCCGGCCAGGACGTCACCCGGGGCCGCTGCCGGCGGCGCGGCCCGGGTGACCCGTGTCAGGGTGTCAGGGGGTCGGTGAGCGGTCAGGACGCCTCGACGGCAGCCTTGATCCGCTGCCCGAACGCCGGGGCGTCCTTGCGTGCGGCGCTCAGGGCCAGGCCGACCAGCAGCTTCCCGAGACCGTGCCCCTCCAGGTGGTTGAAGATCCGCACCCGGGTGGTGGTCTCGGACACCGGCTGCAGGTCGTAACCGCCCTCGGCGGTGACCAGGTTCTTCGACTGCTCGGTCCAGCGGATCCGGTTGGGCGGGTCGAACTCGGTGATCCGGAACTCCCGGTGGGACTTCATCCCGGCGTCCTTCACGATGCTGGTGAACACCGTGCCGACCGCCGTCGGTGCGTCGGGCGTGCGCAGGATCTCCTGCACCCGGGGGCTGAACCTGGGGTCGTTGCGCCCGTCGGCGAGGAAGGCGAAGACCTCCGCCACGGGACGGTCGACCTCGACGACCGCCTCGAATTGACCGCCCATGTCGCTCCTTGATGGCTCGTTGGATCGCCGGCTCCGCCGACCCGGCCACGATAGAGCGCCCCGCCACCCCGGGCACGTCCACGCGTTCCGGATCGTCTCCGCGCGCGGTGAGCGCTGCGGCTCCCCCGCACGTATGGAAGGCCGGGTCCCCTTTCGGGACCCGCGGCAGTCAATGCCGGTGACCTGCAGGTACGGAAGCGGATGTAGGGGGCACGGTGAGGCGCACACGGCGTCAGGTGCAGCGCGCGCTGCGGCTCGTGGCCGTCGCGGGACTGGTCTGCGGCGGAGTGATGATGTCGCAGGCCTTCGGGGCGGCCCCCGACGGCACGCGGACCGGGGGCGGCAGCCAGGTGCTGGACGCCCCGGACGGCGCGCAGGGCGGGCAGGGCACGGCGGACGCCGCGGGCCTGGCCAGGGACCTGGCGGCGCGCCTCGGCGACGCCCGGACCGGCGGGAGCTGGGTGGACGCCGAGGGCCGCCCGGTGGTCGCCGTGACGGACCAGGACACCGCGGCCGAGGTCGCCAGGGCGGGTGCCCGGGCGGAGGTCGTCCGCTACAGCATGCGCGACCTGAAGGAAGCGGCCGGCGAACTGCGCGATGCCCCCCGCGTGCCCGGAACCGCCTGGTCGGTCGACCCGGTCTCCAACGAGGTCCTGGTGCTGGCCGACAGCACGGTCTCCGCCGACGAGTGGGCGCGTCTGCAGTCCGTCGCGGACGGCATCGGCGGGCAGGTCCGCATGGAACGCACCGAGGCCGACTTCACGACCAGGACCGCGGGAGCCGCGCCGATCCTGACCCGGGGCAGCCGCTGTTCCGCGGGCTTCAACGTCACCAACGGGACGACCGACTTCATCCTGACGGCCGGTCACTGCGGCCCGCCGGGCACCGCCTGGTTCGCCGACAACCAGGGGACCAGGCCCGTCGGCACCACCGTCTCGACCTCCTTCCCCGGTGGCGACTTCTCGCTGGTGCAGTACCAGAACGACGGCTCGGACCACAGCAGCGTCGTCGGGGTCGGCGCGGGCCGCGTGGTCCGGATCACCGGCGCGGCCGACCCGTTCGTGGGGCAGGAGGTATTCCGCAGCGGCAGCACCTCGGGGCTGCACTCCGGTCAGGTGACCGGCCTGAACGCGACGGTCAACTACCCGGAGGGGACGGTCAGCGGTCTCATACAGACCTCCGTGTGCGCCGAGCCCGGCGACAGCGGCGGCCCGTTGTTCGCGCAGGGCTTCGCGCTCGGGATCACCTCGGGCGGCAGCGGCGACTGCACGGCGGGCGGCATCACCTTCTTCCAGCCGGTGAACTCGGCGATGGCGGCGCTCGGCGTGAGCCTGCCGCGCGCCACGGACAGCGGTGACGCCCCGGCGCCGGCCGCCGGTGGCGACGCGCCGGGCGCGGCGCCGGCCGCCTCCGCCGGCGCGCCCACCCGCGAGGCGGGCGGGGGCGCGGGGGGCGGCTCCGGCGGCACAGGCGGCACCGGCAACGGTCAGGGCGGGCAGCAGGCGGCCCCGGGAGCCCCTGCCGCCCCGACGGCGCCGGGTGGCGCGCCGGTCTACCCGGGGACCGCGAGCGATCAGACGTCGCTGGGCGCGATCGGCAGCGGGGGCGGCATCGGCCCCGGTCTGCTGATCGTCGCCGTCAGCTGCCTCGCGTTCCTGGCCACGCGGTGGATCCGTCCCGCCGCGGGAGCCGGCGGGGGCTACGGCTCAGGCGGCTGGGACTGACCGGGCGCCACGAGCGGGCCGGGGCGGAGGATCATGGAGGTATGACCAGTTCACCCCGCGCCCGCGCCTTCGACCGGGCCGCCGGACGGTACGCCGCGAACCGTCCCTCGTACCCGCCGGCCCTCCTCGACGCCGTCGAGGAGCTGGCGGGGCACCGGCTGCGCGGTGCCCTGGTCGCCGACGTGGGTGCGGGGACCGGCATCGCCACCGCGCTGCTGCACGAGCGCGGCGCCCGGGTGGTGGCCGTGGAGCCGGGCGACGGCATGGCGGCGGAGCTGCGCCGCAACCTGCCGGACGTCGCCCTGGTGCGCGGGGACGGCGACCGGCTGCCACTGGCCTCCGGCGCCTTCGACTTCGTGACGTACGCGCAGGCCTGGCACTGGACCGATCCGCGGCGGTCGGTGCCGGAGGCGCTGCGGGTGCTGCGGCCGGGCGGCGCGTTCGCGCTGTGGCGCAACGACCCCGACGTGTCGGTGCCGTGGATCGCCGGCGAGCAGGACCGGCTGGGCGGCTTCTTCGGGAAGCTGTCCCATCCCCGCTCGGGGCGGCTGCCGGACGGCCCGGGTTTCGCCGAGCACCGGCTGCCGTGGTCCCGGCGGGTGCCCGTCGAGGTGCACCTGGCGAACCTCGGCACCCAGTCGGCCTTCCTGGTGCTCGGCGAGGAACGCGCCGGCGCCTTCCTCGCCGCCGAACGGGAGCGCTTGCTGCGGCACTTCCCGGACGGCGTGGTCGAGGAGCACTACGTCGTGACCTTGGTCCTCGCGATCCGCTGACGCGCGGCCCGGCCGGCCCCGGACGCCCCGGGCCGCCCGCGGTTGATCAGGACGACGCCCGCGATGCCGATCGCCCCACCCGCCAGTTCGGTGGGCCGGGGGGTCTCGCCGAGCCACACGAAGGCGACGAGGAGGGCCACCGGCGGTACGAGGTACAGGGCCGCCGTGGAGGTCGCGAGGCTGAGCCGGGCGACCGCGTACCCCCAGATCACGAAGCCCAGCGCGGACGGCAGCAGGCCGAGGTAGACCGCCGAGGCGAGGGCGGGGCCGGAGGCGTGGGCCGCCGCCCGCACGGTGCCGGGGGCGAGCGGCAGCAGCATCAGGGTGCCGGCCCACATGGCGTAGCAGGCCACCTCCAGTCCGGTGTGGCGGCGCAGCAGCGGTTTGGTGGCCGCGTGGTAGACGCCCTGGACGACGGCGGCGCCGAGGACGACGAGCGCGCCCGCGGTGAAGTGCGCGCCGCCGCGGGCGAGGGCGATGACGGCGGCCCCGCCGATCGCCACGAGGCTGCCCGCGACGACGGTGCGGGTCAGCGGTTCGCCGAGGAAGGCCGTCGCGAGGAGCACGCTGAAGGCCGGGGCGATGGCGACCAGCAGGCTGGCGGTGCCCGCGGGGACGTGGACCTCGCCCCAGTTCAGCAGCAGTTGGTACGCGGCCATGCCGGTCAGGCCGCACAACGCGATGAGCGGCAGGTCGCGCCGCCGTGGCCGGCGGACGCCGAGCAGGGGCGCGGCCACGGCGAGCGCGGCGGACGCCACGGCCAGCCGCAGGAAGGACAGGCCGGCGGCCCCCAGCCCCTCCAGGCCGACGCGGATGGCGGGGAACGCCGAGGCCCACAGCACGACGGTGCCGGCGAGGGCGAGGACACGGGGCGAGGGGGCGGGAGGCTTCACGTGTCCTACTGTCCCGACTAGGATGGAAAAGATCCAGTTACTCTTTCTTTCGGAAATGAGAAGGTGGACTTTATGCTCGATGTGCGCCGGCTGAGCCTGCTGCGGGCCTTCTCGGTGCACGGCACGGTCGCCGCCACCGCCGAGGCGCTGCATCTGACCGGCCCCGCCGTCTCCCAGCAACTCGCCGCGCTGGAGCGGGAGACCGGGGTCCCGGTCCTGGAGAAGCGGGGCCGCACGCTGCGGTTGACCCCGGCCGGACGGCTGCTGGTGGAGCACGCGGAGGTGATCCTCGGCGATCTCGCCTCCGCCGAGGCCGCGTTGGACAGGCTCCGCGGGGGCGCCGGCGGCCCCGTCCGCGTCGCCGCCTTCCCGTCCGCGGCGCGCACCCTGCTGCCGGAGGTGTGGCGGCTGCTCGCCGGCGGGGATGCCGGTGTGCCGACCGGGCTCAGGATCGCCGAGCACGAACCCGACGCGGCGGTGGAGCTGCTGCGGCGCCGCGAGGCCGACATCGCCGTCGTCCACGCCTACAGCCTGCTGCCGCGCGAGGTGCCCGCCGGCTGCGAGCAGCACCATCTGATGGAGGACCCGGTGCTGCTCGCCGTTCCCCCCGCGCTCGCCGCCGGACACGGCCTGGCCCCGGGCGAGGCCCTCGACCTGGCGCTCCTCGCCGGGCAGGAATGGCTCATGCCCGGGCCGGACACCTCCTGCCACGAACTGACCCGGCGGGCCTGCGGCGCGGCCGGATTCGTGCCCCGGCCGGTGGCGCTGGCCAGTGACTTCTCGGTCCTCACCGCCCTCGTCGCGGCCGGTGCGGGTGTCGCGCTCGTCCCGCGGCTGGCGCTGCCCGCCGCCCTGGACGGCGTCAGCCTGCACCCGCCCGCGCACCCCGTGACCCGTACGGTCTCGGCGCTGCTGGCCGCCGGCACCGCCGGGCAGCAGCCGTTGCGCCGCGTGCTGGAGTGTCTGGTGGCCGCGGCGGGGCGGCCCGCCTAGCGTGGGCGGAGCGGCAGCGGGGGACCGCCCGGCACAGGAACCGAGGGAGCACGCATGAGGAGCGCAGATCTGCTCGCCGACGCCTTCGGCAGGATCCAGGAGACCGTGCACGAGGCCGTCGACGGCATCCCCCTGGACGGCCTGCACGCGCGGCCCGACGAGGGAGCGAACTCTATCGCCTGGCTGATCTGGCACCTGACGCGCATTCAGGACGACCACGTGGCCGGCGTCGCGGGCACCGGACAGCTGTGGACCGACGGCGGCTGGGCCGACCGCTTCGGCCTGCCCTTCGCGCCGTACGACACCGGGTACGGCCACCGTCCCAAGGACGTCGCCGCGCTGCGCGTCGCATCGGGCGAGCTGCTGACCGGCTATCACGACGCGGTGTACGAGCACACCCTGGGCTACCTGCGGACGCTGCGCGAGACGGACTTCCCGCGCGTCGTCGACACCAGCTGGGATCCGCCGGTGACGCTGGCGGTACGGCTGGTCAGCGTGGTGTCGGACGACCTGCAGCACGCCGGGCAGGCCGCGTTCCTGCGCGGGTGCGTGGAACGCGGCGCGCTCTAGGCCGTGTCGTCAAAGTCCCGCCTGCCCAGCGGCGCCTGGCACGGCACCTCGCTGCGTTGTCGAATCGTCCGAGTAGCCCACTACGAGGACGACTCTCCGCCTTACGATGCACCGCACCAGACGCCGCTGGGCCCGCCCTCCGGGCGGCCGGCGCTCCTTTGACGACAGGCTCTAGCGGCGGTCAGGCGCCCAAGTCCGATGCCCGCTCAGACGCCCGGTCCGGCGTCGGCGCGGTCGTACTGCAGCAGCACGACCCCGTTGCCGAAGGTCTGGGTCCCGGCGAGCCGGAGGGCGGTGAGCGCGTCGGAGTCGGGGAAGACCGACCTGCCCCGGCCCAGCACGACCGGGTGGACGTAGATCCGGTACTCGTCGACCAGTCCCAGCCGCAGGAACGAGGCGGCGAGGTCGGCACCGCCGAGGACCAGGTCGCCGCCCGGCCGCGCCTTGAGCTCCATGACCTCCTCGGCGACGACGTCGCGCACGATCGTGGCGTTCCACTCGGCCCGCTCCAGGGTCCGCGAGTACACGAACTTCGGCATGTCGCGCCAGATCCCGGCGAACTCCGCCTCGGCGGGGCTGCTCTGCGGGTCGGCGTCGGCGGTGGGCCAGTAGGCGGCCATGAGCTCGTGGGTGACGCGGCCGCTCAGGAAGGCGCCCATCGTCTTCAGCCGCTCGTTCATGTGGAGGTGCAGTTCCTCGTCCACGCGGTGCCAGTCGATCTCACGGTCGGGCCCCTCGAAGTAGCCGTCGAGGGACACCGCCATCTGCAGGATGATCTTTCGCACGGGGGTCCTCCCCTGGATTGCCTACGACCCACCGGACGATACGCCCCGGGAGCCGCCGCGGACGCCCTTCACGGGCGCGCGCCGGAGGTGTCGGAGGTGGCCCCCGCCGGTTCCTCGACGGCGCTGAGCGGGGCGGCCAGGGACTCCAGGCTGCGCCGCTCGGCGCGTACCCCGATGGCCGCCTCGACCAGGCCCGCGAGGGTCATCAGGGCGGCGCCGAGGCAGAAGGCGAGGGTGGTGTCGCCGGGCTCGCCGCTGCCGACCAGGCCGTTGAAGAGCAGGGGGCCGGTGATGCCGCCGAGGGCGGTGCCGACGGCGTAGAAGAAGGCGATGCACAGTGCCCGGGTCT
Source organism: Streptomyces sp. PA03-6a (assembly GCF_033792765.1). Taxonomy (NCBI): domain Bacteria; kingdom Bacillati; phylum Actinomycetota; class Actinomycetes; order Kitasatosporales; family Streptomycetaceae; genus Streptomyces; species Streptomyces sp. PA03-6a. Next base: position 29,361 of record NZ_JARAVK010000100.1, read on the forward strand.
CCAGCGGGAAGATCTCGCTGACCGTCAGATAGGCCGCGCTGGCGCCCGCGGAGGCGAGGAACAGCACCGCGGTCCAGCAGGCCGTCATGGTGACCGCGCTGAGGGCGCCCTGCTGGAACAGCCAGGCGGTGCCGAACAGGAGCAGGCCGGAGCCGACGTAGCTGCCGGTGATCATCGGCTTGCGGCCCACGGAGTCGAAGAGGTGACCGAGCAGCAGCGGGCCGAGGAAGTTGCCGACCGCGATGACGGCGAAGTAGTAGCCGGTGTCGCCGTTCGGCACGTCGAAGAAGGTGGTCAGGATGACCGCGTAGCCGAAGGTGACGGCGTTGTAGAGGAAGGCCTGGCCGGAGAAGAGCGCGAGGCCGAGCAGGGTGCGGCGCGGGTACTGGCGGGTGACGGTGCGCGCGATGGTGAGGAAGCCCAGTTCGCCGCGGGGACGGATGAGGATGCTCTCGCCCGGCTCCGGCAGGGGCTTGCCGCTCTCCTCGGCCACCGTGCGCTCGACGTCGGCGACCAGGCGCTCGGCCTCCTCCGCCCGTCCGTGGGTGAACAACCAGCGCGGGCTCTCCGGCACGTGACGGCGCACCAGCAGGATGACCAGGCCCAGGACGACGCCGATGCCGAAGGCGAGCCGCCAGCCGACGTCGCCGGCGAACAGCGAGGTGTCCAGCAGGGCGATGGACGCGAACGCGCCCACGGCGGCGCCGATCCAGAAGCTGCCGTTGATGATCAGGTCGATCCGGCCGCGCACCCGGGCCGGGATCAGCTCGTCGATCGCCGAGTTGATGGCGGCGTACTCGCCACCGATGCCGAAGCCGGTGACGAAGCGGCACAGGATGAAGAACCAGGCGGTCCACGACACCGCGGTGACCGCCGTGGCCGCGAGGTAGACGGCCAGGGTCACCATGAACAGCTTCTTGCGGCCGAGCCGGTCGGTCAGCCTGCCGAAGAACAGCGCGCCCAGGCAGGCCCCGGCGACGTACACCGCGGCCGCCAGCGTGGTGACCTGGGCGGTGCTGATGTCGATGCCGCTGCCCTGCTCGGCCAGCCGGCCCGCCATGGTGCCGACGATGGTGACCTCGAGGCCGTCGAGGATCCACACGGTGCCCAGGCCGATGACGATGCGCCAGTGCCAGCGGGTCCACGGCAACCGGTCCAGCCGGGCCGGCACATCGGTCCGCAACGCTCCCGGCGGGTCGGCGTGAGCCGTCGACGCTGACATGGCCACCTCCGTGAACGAGCCGTTCTGTCCGGAAGCGCGCCTTCCCCCGCCGGGGGCGTTCATGCTGCGGGCGGTCAGCCGTAGAAGTTGCGCTCCCAGCGGTGCCGGGCCAGGACCGCGAGTTGTTCCGGCGTCAGGGGGCGGCCGTCGCTCAGCGCGGTGTTCCGCTCGACGTTGCGCACCGACCGCATGCCGGGGATGACGGTGGAGACCGCGGGGGCGCTCAGCACGAACCGCAGGGCGGTCTCCGCCATGTCGTCGGGGTCGATGCCGAGGTCGGAGAGGATGGCGTCCACGCGCTGTTCCACCTGCGCCGGGCGGTCGTCACGGAAGTAGCGGTTGCGGAAGTCCCCTTCGGGGAAGGTGGTCCCGGCGGTGATCCGGCCGGTCAGCCCGCCCTCGTCGAGGGCCACCCGGACGATGACGCCGACGCCGTGTTCCTGGCAGGCGGGGAGCAGCGCGTCCGCCGGTGCCTGGTCGAAGACGTTGTAGATCACCTGCACCGTGTCCACGAGCCCGCTGCGGACCAGGGCGAGGGCGTTGTCCGGCTCGTGGTCGTTGACCGACACCCCGAAGAGCCGGATCTTGCCCTCCTTCTTGAGGTCGGCGACGGTCTCCGCCCAGTCCCCGCGGCCGACCCACTCGTCGCTCCAGACGTGGAACTGGAGCACGTCGAAGTGGTCGAGCCCGGCGGCCCGCAGGCTGGTCTCGAGGCTCTCGCGGATGTGGTCGCCGGGGAACGCCTCCGCCGGGTCCACGCCGTCGGGGGCGGGCCACACACGGTTCTTCGGCGGCACCTTGGTGGCCACGAGGATCTCGTCACCGGCCCGGGCGCGGTCGCGGACGACCCGCCCGACGATGCGCTCGCTCTCGCCGTAGCCGCGGGCGGTGTCGATGAGGTTCACCCCGAGGTCGACGGCCCGGTTCAGGGCGCGCAGCGACTCGTCCTCGGTCGCGCCCACCCATGCGGACTCGCCGATCCCCCAGGCTCCGTAGCCGATCTCCGACACCCGCAGCCCGCTGCGTCCCAGGTCCCGGTAGCGCACAGTCGTCCTCCACTCGTGCCGTCACCCGCGGAGCGGTCTCCGCAGCCACGACGATAGGCGACCGCCGGCACAAGGTCATCAGGGTTCCTTCGCGGCGCCGTCGGCGGTGACCGCGCGCATACCCCAACGGGGCCCGGGGCGCGGCGCGTTCGCCGATTCCGGGCCTTCGGCCCACCGGCGGGTCCTAGCGTGGTCGGCCCAGTACGGATGACGGGGGGAGAACAGGGGGACCGCTGTGCCGAACCCGTCCGGCGGAGGACCGCCGCGGCGCCGCATGATCGAGCCGACGCGCATCATCACCGCGCGGGAGACGCCCGGAGGGCCGGACGAGCCCTGGGAGGAGTCCCTCGGCCTCTTCCGCCCCGCCGGTGCCGGTGAGCAGTGCGACGCGCAGCGCGCGCGGGGTGCGGGGGGAGCGCCGGGGCGGTGCCGTCCGGGTGCCGGCCCGGGGGTCCGCGGTCCGGGGC
>NZ_JARAVK010000101.1:0-2082 GCF_033792765.1 Streptomyces sp. PA03-6a
GATTTTTTGTTGGGAGTGTAAGTGTTTTATAAGGGCAAGGGGGTGGGCCGGCACTCGGGTGGAGGAGTCGGTCATGGCCGCCTGCCTCCGGGGGTCGGGCGGGTATCCTCGTACCGCACGCTGCCGTCACCCGGCGGGCCCTCCCAGTCCGAGACCGGGACGATCCCGTACGCAGACCGGCAGGTCGGGCAGGCGTACACGCCTCGGCCAGGACCAGAGGCGACCTCAACGATGCCGACCAGGATCGGATCGGCCACGAACGCGTTGTGCCAGGTGCACCACTGCGTGCGGGTGCTGTCGCTCTTCGAAACCTCTGCCCAAGGGCTGTGGTCATGGGTATCTTTCGGCATGTCGACCCCTCTCCGGTCGGCTGCCCTCGGGGGCCGTGAGGCGGCTCCTGGGGGCCCTTCTCTCTGTCTCTCGGTGCCGACGATACCCCTAGTGCAGGGTAGTACACCCCCCTGAGTGGCCTAGTACTACGGATCGCGGGCGCGTGTGGTGCGTGCCTACGGTGCACTCATGATCGATGAGTGGGCTGAGGACCGACCGAAGTGGGAGCAGATCGCCGACGTGATCCGGGAGCGGATCGCCGACGGCACCTACCCACCGCGGTCCCGCGTGCCGTCGGTGCAGCAGCTCGTCGCCGACACCGGGGTCGCCGTCGACACCGCCCAGAAGGTGCTGGCGAACCTTCGCGAGGAGGGCGTGATCTACACCGTTCGCGGTCTGGGCAGCTTCGTCGCCGAGCAGCCGCCGGCCGACGCCTGATCGCTCTGACCTGTCGCTTATCGTGCACTTATGAAGAACATCCTGCGGGCCGTCCTCGCGCTGACCTTCGCCGTCACCGGGGTCCGCATCATCGTCGCCGCAGCCACGGACCCTGCCGGTGTCAACTTCGTCCACATGGCGATCGGCGCCATTGTGATCTGGGCGGCATGGGTGATCGCACGGCCTGCTGTGCGCTCTCTATCGGAGCGACGCGAGGATGCCTGAGGAGGGCGTGATCCACACCGCGTGCGGTCTGGGTTCGTTCGTCGCTGAGCCGACCGCCGAGGCGTGAGCGCAAAGGGCTGACAGCCCAGCCAGCTAGCCCTACCGTTCCGCCATGAAAACCACACTCTGGACAGTTCTCGCCTTCGCCTGCGGATTCCTGACCCTCGCCAGCTTCACCGGCGTCATTGCCGGGTTCCGAACCAGCCTCCTCGATGTGGCTCTCGCCGGTGTCCTTACCTTTGCCTTCGGTGCGGCCACTCGCGGATCCTGGCGCAAGGCAAGAGGTCCGAGAACCTGGAAACTGCCCGGCCCCCGGAACGTGAGGATCGGCCTTGGTGGCGCTAGAGGCAGTCGCTAGACCGGCCGACCACGCATACAATCGAACATGTGCGCGAGCTGCCTGCCGACCTGGAACGACTGCGGGTGATCCGCCTGTACCTGGGACTGCAGCTCGATGGGGTCGACGCGAAGATCCGCGAGGTCGAGGTGCGGCAGGAGTGGAAAGACGTCCCCGCACCGCCGAGGCGTGAGCGCTCACTGGGTCAGGGTGGCGTCGGGTGGCGCCTCCAGCATGTGCCGGACGGCGGGTCCGTCAGCGCCGTCGTGCATCGGGGCGACTGTCCGAAGGCGGCCGGCGGATGGCTCAGTCGGTCCGAGCTAGACATCGCGCTGAAGATGCCGGAGGTCTCGGTCTGTCTGCACTGCCGCCCGGATCGCGCCGGCCCTACCTTCTGAGGGCACCCCGCGGTCTGGGCGTAACGGGACGCATTCCTCGCGATTGTGCACCCGGAAGGCACCACTCCAGCCAGGATCGACGTATGATCCGACCGCGCTTTCACCCCGGCGATGGACGTCCCCGGTATGTAGGTCCCGCCATCGTCGTCTTTCCAGATGGACGTGAAGTCCCCGTAACGGCATCCCTCGTGCTGCGCCTGGATCCGGCGACGGTGGAGAACTTCAGCTATGACCGGCACAGCACATGGGCTGGCAGTGTCACGCTGACTGATCGCGAGATGGGCGTGGATCTCTTCGATGCGGCACCCGGCATCCTGCGCATGCCCGACGGCCGCCAAGGCGAGTTCATGGCCA
>NZ_JARAVK010000101.1:2180-31648 GCF_033792765.1 Streptomyces sp. PA03-6a
CACTGGAGGGCCCTCGTGGGAGGCGGGCTGCTCCGGAATCGGGCCAGCCCCCTTCGGTCCCGCCTAGCCGGCGAAGTCCCCCGCCGTCCGAAGGGCGTGGATCTCTTCGATGCGGCACCCGGCATCCTGCGCATGCCCGACGGCCGCCAAGGCGAGTTCATGGCCACTGGAGGGCCCTCGTGGGAGGCGGGCTGCTCCGGAATCGGGCCAGCCCCCTTCGGTCCCGCCTAGCCGGCGAAGTCCCCCGCCGTCCGAAGGGCGTGGTGGCGCTCTGGTCGCCTGGGTAGGGCAGCGATAGTTGCTTTCGAAAGGTTGCGCCAAACACACGTACGAGCCGTTCCCTCCTCGGGTCGCCTGTGGCGATGGAACTGATCGAACTTCAATTCGATGAGTAGTGGCTCGTGTGCCTGGCGTGTCGAGCAAGGCTCCCGTCCCGTCGGCGGGCCGCGACGCGCGGTCCGTGCGATGGGTCGATGTGGCCACCACGCCACCAGATCCAGTGGTCGGGTAGGCGCGATTTCGCGCGGGGAGGAACGACTGCGATGGAAGTGATCGATTTTCACTTCAATGGCTGGAGCTGCATCGCGAGGGCGGCTGCCCTGCTGCCAAGGTGGGTCTGTAAGCCCGACTTCGACTCCAGCGAGTCCAATTACCTGGCCGATGTCGTGTATGCGTCTGCGAAGCGCGCCGCGCCATGAGCAGCGCTGGGCTGTCGACCCGCAACGTCGGGCTGGCCATACTCGGCCCCCTGAAGGACCTGGACCTGGTTGCCTACCTGCGGTTCGCCTCGGTCTACCGGGCCTTCGACTCGCTTGAGGACTTCGAGGCAGGAGGTGAGTTCAGTTCAACTGGTCTTTCGGGTCGCCACGCCACGACGGGCGCGCTCTCATGGGCCTGGCATGCCGCCCGGTTCCATGATTCGCGGACGGTAGCGGCTCGTGCGCCCAGTGTGTCACTCGCGCCCCGGCTCCTCCAGGAAGCGGCGCGACGCGTAGGCTCCCGTCCCGTCGGCGGGCCGCGACACGTGGTCCGCAGGGGGGCGCATATGGCCGCCACGCCACCAGATCTAGTGGTTGGATGGGGTCCAGCCCCCACAAGTAGTGGTCCCCGAGGCATCAAGTCCTCCCGGATCGCCTACGCTTGTGGCTGCAACACACCGCGACACAACGCAACCCGAGAACATCGGGGTCGTGCTGAGCCCCCATGAGGTGCAGCGCACGACACCAAGCACGAAGGGAGCCCCATCCCGACCACTGGTTCCTACGCCCGGTCGGGGGGCTCCCCATCGCAAGAAACCCATGTCCGATGCACTCAGGAAACGGAGCTTCTTTGAAGACCCATACTAGGCAGATAGCTGCCCGTACCCGCAAGCGGGTCAACCGTGTCGTTACTCAGGTTCGCGCCCGGGTGGAACAGCACCGCGCGAACATGGCCTCGAACTTCATCGCTGGCGCGTCGCAGCGCCTCGGGGCGAGAGCCGTCGACCTGATCTTCGTAGTCGTTGGCTTGTGGCTCCTCCGCCACTGAGCATCAACGCGGGGCAACATGACGAAAGCGCCCCGCCCGGCGGGAGCCGGACGGGGCGCGATCGTTGTTCAGGAGAGGTCGGCCGCTTAGCTGATGCCAGCCCAGAGGGCCGCGGACCCGGTGGTCGAGTTGTTGGACGGAGCGATCGACGCGGGCAGCGACGTGCCGGATCCGTTCGTGGCGAACCGGTAGGTGGCGGCGGTCTGGTTGATCGTCAGTGTCGACAGGATCGCCGCGTTCCCTCGGCCGATCCCCGGTTGCACACTGGCCGCATACTGCTGGGCGACCCAATACAGGCCTGGCGACACAGCCGTGGCGGTGATCGTCCCGGACTTCGGTCCGTTGCTGGTGACCAACGAGTCGACGTTCACGGAAGCCAGGAGCGTTCCGGTCGAGTCGTACAAGCCGAGGTTGTTCTGTCCGGCCGTGGAGGTGGTGCCGGCCGCGTTGACCACGGTCCAGAGCTTCGTCACGGTGGCCGCGTACCGGACGTACACGGCGGTCAGATAGATCGTGTTGACTACGGTTGTCGTGGTCGAGGACGTCAGGACCGGGTCGTACGACCAGGAGACGAACCCCAGGTCTGCCGGGGCGGTCGATCCGGGGATGCTCGATCCGATGACCGGGCCCGACACGGTCAGCGTGCTGGCCAGGGAAACAGCGCCTGTGACGCTGAGCGTGCCCCCGAGGGATACGTTCCTGGAGGTGTTGAGGGCGCCGCCCTTGTACTTGAGGTCGATGTCCTGGATTGCCATATCGGACCCTTACTCGTAGTACCGGAGCACGTCGCCCACGGGAAGCACCTTGATGCCGCGCGACTCGATTGCGTCCAGGAGGGTGGACAGTCCGGTCTGGCTAACCTGGCCAGAGTCGGCAGGGGCGCCAGCTACCACGCGGTGGAGGCAGAGGATCAGCCAGGAACCCGTGGCGCAACGGTCGAGGAGACCGCCCGCAGTGGCAAGCGACGCCACCGTGATGCCGCCCAGGCCCGTGCCGTCGTTGACGCCGGTCTGCGTGCGCAGCCGGTGCGGCATCGGCGGCGAGGCGTGCTCAGGCACCTGGGTGATGCTGCGGCTGGCGGAGAAGTACCGGGAGGCGATGGCCTCCAGGGAGACGCCGTCGGCTGTCGCCTGATACTCGCCGCCGGGCCATGCGTACGTGTCGCCGTACAGGCCGTTGGAGACCAGCCAGTTGCGCATCCGGGCGAGGTCGGTGTCCGCCTGGGCGGCGGTCAGGGACGACATCCGGTTGGTGTGCGAGGCGGAGAGGTAGGCGTGTCCGCTCTGCTCCCACCCGTTGTAGTCCTGAAGCCGCTTGAGCTGCGTCAGCGTCATGTACGAGGCGCTGGAGCCGACCAGCTCAGCGATGTTGTAACAGGTGCCACGCCAGCCCTTGGCGTCCATCAGCGGGCGGGCGAAGTCGTATACCGAGGAGTACGAGTCGTCGAAGGTGATCGAGCAGACGCCGCTCGGGAACGTCGCCGAGGTCGCGTCGATGATTTCTACGGACTGCATCCGGTACGTGACCGAGCCAGTGCCGTCGTCGTAGCCCGCGATCTGCATGTCCGTGAAGCCGCTGGTTACGGAGGGGGCCTTCGTGCTCGACAAGGTGTACGAGCCGGACGCGGTCGTCACCGAAGGCCACCCGAAGGTGATCGTCACCCACTCACCCGAGCTGACCCAGTTCTGCGTGGTCGACGTGGAGTGAACGTGGACGTCCCACTGGAAGAAGTTCGCGAAGTTTGACGAGCCCAGGTAGAAGGCGATCCTGCTGAGCTTGGTCACGTCGGTGACCTTCAGCGTGAGCCGGATGGCCTTGTCCGTCAGGTCCATCGCCGACATGCCGGTGCGGCGAACCTGGGACTGGAGTCCGTTGCCCGCCGTGACCACGGAGGCGGCCTGCGTGCCCTTGACGAAGTCACTCGTGTCGTTGGCGTTTCCGGAGGCGGCGCCTGAGCCGGACCCCACGGTCCAGCCGTGACCGGTCTGGAAGTTCGTGACGACCGTGCCGCTCGTCCACATGGGCCGTCGGCCGGTCGGGGGAACGAGGTCAGTGCGGAATCCGCCGGAGGTCAGCAGCCCGGTGATCGAAGCGTTGCCTCCAACCGTGATGTCCGACCCGGCACCGGACAAGGTCAGGTCGCCGGTGAGTGTGCCGCCGGTCAGCCGGAGGTACCGGGCATCGGCCGCGGCTTGGTCGAGCAACGGCGCGTACTCGCCAGGCTCGGGGTCCGGGACGACGACGTCGGCCAGGACAACGGACGCGCCGGCCTTCGGCAGGGCGATGTAGCGGACCCAGTTCGGCGCGTTCGAGAACTGCGCCGTGACCTTGTAGGTCCAGCCGGTGGGGTTGATGCCGGTCGCGTCGGTGGCGATCAGGGTGACCGAGAACTCGCCGTCGGCAAGGACGGCCTCTGTGGTGCCGCAGACGACTGTGTCGTCCTCGGCGATGGTCACCAGGTCGGGCCCGGTGAACAGGAGCCTTCCCTGAATCGGGGTGCCGTCCGGGAGCACCAGCGGCTCCCCGGAGGACACGGTCACAGCCTCCACGCCGACGGGGATGGGCATGTCGGTCCTCCTGCGGTTTATGAGTGGGTGGGGTCACTGGAGAGGTCGATGTTCATGCCGCTTCGTAGATGACCAGCGCGCGGACAGCCGTTCCAGACGTCATCGTCTCCGGAGAAGCGCCGTCGATGATGCCGCCGTTGGAGATGGCAACACCGCTCGGCCGACCGGAGACGATGTCGATCTCGAACGTCGAGGTGCTGAACAATCGCACCCGGCCCACATACCTGGTGGTGGTCGATGTGTAGGTCACATCCGCGTACCCGGCGATGTCCGAGGTGGCCGCCGCCGTGACTGGCAGCGACCAGATCCAGTTGTCCGTCGATCCGAAGGTGGTCGTCGACCCGAAGATCACCTCGAATCGGGCTTCCACCCGGTTGCCGGTCCGGGTGAAGTCACAGTTGTAGGTGCCGTTGCCGATCGACGGGATGTTCGACCCCGTTGTGGTTGACCACGTGGGCGTCCACGAAGTGTAGATCGGCGTAATGGCATTGAGCCTGGACGACGTCATCCGCATTCCGGCGAGCCACGGGGTCACAGCCATGCTGGCTCCTTACAGGGGTACGAAGGTGGGGTTGGCGAGTGCGACGTCCGTACCGGATGTGTGCGCATTCACAACCCCGTTGACCGACCGCGTGACGGTGAAGGACTGCGGGTTCACGATCCGGAAGTTGTCGGTCCTGACCTGCGGGTTGACGTTGGTGTTGCCCGCGTTGGTGAAGGACCGGATGCCGATGTTGTTCGCGGTCGTGTGGCTGGTGTCGGTGACGGTCACCTGCCACTCGCTCGGCTCGCGCGACGCAGCCGGATCCCACACCCGGGCCCGCAGCGTGCTGCCGAAGACCTGGAACCGAACCCGGTAGAACGCACCGGCCACGTGCGTGAGGCTGGTCGTGAACGATGCGAGCGCGGTCTCTGCGGCCGACACACGCTTGCGCAGGCTGAGGATGATGGCCTGCCCGGTCGTGAACTCCAGCCGCGCCATGTAGAAGTCGTTGTTGTTCACGAGCCGCGCGCACGGCCCGCCGAACATCGACCCCCCCGTGGCCAGCGAACTGGTGGCGATGTCCGCGTAGAGGTCGACGTCGGCGCTCGGGGCGGTCAGGCCGGAGATGTGCGCCTGACCGGTCGAGGGCTGGCTGTGAACGCCGTACGTGCCGTTGGTGGAGAAGTCCGCGGTGGTGCCGGCCACCACGGTCCAGGTCCCGCCGATGCTGGTCGTACCCCACCCATTGGATGTGGTCCGGGCGAAGGTGTCCACCACGGAGGGCGTGATCGCGGTAGCCGTGACGACCTCGCCGCCGAGGCGGACGTCGAGAGGGAAGTCGGACGCGTAGTCGATCGAGTCGACCCACACGTCCGCCCCGTCGTCCGTCGCCACGGTCAGCGTCGTGGTGCTGGAGGGAGCCCCCATGGCGAGCGACGAGCCATCCGTGTCGACGCGCTCGTATGCGGAGCCGTCGGCGACAGCCACGTGGTAAACCGACTCGGGCATGCAGACGACGGTCAGCAGGTGCTGGTGGTCGTCGTAGTACTCGTTGAAGCCGACGACGATCTGACTGATGTCGTCCGGCGGGAGCCAGCCCGGCTGGCCGGTCACGGTGACTCGGTCGCCGATCCGCGTCAGCAGCATCTGGTTCATCAGCGCGGCGTTGTTCGTGAAGGCGTTGCCATGCAGCTTGAAGGTGATCGACGGGAACCGGGCCTCGTCCAGGGTGCGCTGGTGCAGGATCCAGTTCGCGTGCTGCGGAAGCGCGTCGTCGGTGGAGACCGAGACCTGCTCGGAGTACTCGCGCAGACCGATCCCGTTCGGTGGGTCCTGCGTCGACAGTGTTCCCGCGTCCAAGGCGACCACAGCGCTCGATCCGAAGGCTCGGTTGACCGTCACCCGGTTGGCGAGAACCTGGTCGTCGTCGACTGGTTGGAGCGTGTCGCCGATGTGGCCGGATGCGCAATCAAGTTGAACCACCGGGTCCTGGTTGTACAGCGACAGCCGGGAGCGGTAGATCAGCCCGCTGTGTGTCCGTGCGGCGTACAGGATGCCCCGGTCAGTGTCGGCTGTGTCACGGAGGACATCCATGACCGTGGCCACCGGCTGACGCCCGAGGAAGACTTCGTTGCCGGACTGGCCGTGGTTGATCGGCTGGAAGGTGAGCCCGTTCGCTGTGCAGATGCGCGGCTGCCGGGCGCTCGCCAGCTCCCCCGCGTACCCGAGGACGGCGTTGTTGGTGATGGCGTATGCGGCCAGAGCGTTTGCAACGCTGACGTGGCCGACGACGACGTCACCGAGGCCACGGTCGGAGCCGATGATGACCCTCGTGATCCGGCCGACCGTGTTTCCGGTTAGGGTGCCGTTGGATGTCGCGACGGGCACGCCCTGGGTGATGTCGGTGACGTTCGTGTAGTTCTGGACGATCACTCGCCAGTTGATGTTCGAGCCGGATTGGGTCAGCTCCAGGACCAGCACGGACAGGTCGCTGTTGACGCCGAAGCTGATGAACCCGGGGTTGAGGATCGTCCCGCCGTCGCCGTCGAAAGCCATCAGGGAGATCGACCCGGAGCTGTTCAAGGTCAGCTTCCAGTGCACGGCGGAGCCGGTTCCGTAGAGGTCCAGGAGATCCTGGGTGCTCGCGACACCTCCGGACGGGACGGTGATCTGCATCCGGACGGACGTTTCACTGGTCGTGGTGTACGCGCCGACGGTGGCGCTGAGCGACGCGTTGCCCATCGAGGGCAGGGCAGCCGATCCCATCCACTGGGTCGACGTTCCGAAGTTCAGCGAGCCGGTGATCTTCATGCGACCAGCCTGGTAGAGGCCGATCATGCTGCTCGATCCGGCGGCGTCCTCCAGAGGCCAGTACGCCACGATGTTCTGCCGGGTCGGGCTAGACAGCTCCTGCCGCAGCGGTGAGAACAAGGGGGTGCTTGATGCACCGAGCCGCTTGGTCAGGTCGGATGCTTGGACGCGGACGGATGAGTCGGTGGCCGCCTGGTTGCCAGAGACCTGGATGTCGTTGATCTCGCCGTAGAAGCGGGGGATGTACCGGGTGATGCTGGCCGTGCCAGCCACGGTCCACACGCGGCCAGCGATATCGGCGAAGCTGGTTGTGCCCTCCGCCTGGATCGTGAAGTCGGGGTTCGCGACGACCGAGCCGCCGATGCCGGAGCGGACCTGCGCGGCGTAGATCATGCCGCGCGGGTTGGTGTTGTTCATGTCGTTGATCGCACCGACGTGGAGCGGCGCCGACGAGGCGAAGATCGACGTCGTGCCGGTGCCCACCACGGGGTCGCCGAGCTGTGTCCAGGAACCGCCCACGCCACCGGTGCCGGTGTAGAAAGTCGCCGTGTGACCGCCCGAGCCGTTGTTGACGTCCAGCGTTATGCGGACCGACAGGCGGTTCACCCCGGACGAGGGGACCCGGGCGGTCGAGGCGATGTTCTTGATGGTGGCGGCGGTGCCGTCCGAGGACCATTCGAAGAAGAGGAAGCCGTTGGAAACCCAGAGTCCCCACGAGCGCTGGTCTCCGGTGGCCTCTTCCTTGCCCATCAGCTCGATCGTGGCCAGCTCGCCCCAGTCGTCGAGGGCGGCGTCGAGCCTGACGTCCAGGTCACCCGTGATGTCGAGGCTGGAATGGTCCGGGGTGGTTGCCGCGTCGTCGTTGCCTCGGTTGACCCGCAGGTGCATGTACGGGCCACGCACTGAGGTGCGCAGGCGGGTTCCCTTGACGAGCAGCCCGTAGTAGGGCGACGAGGGGTTCCGCGGGCTGAATCGACCGTCACGGTTGTTGAGGGCCAGGTCGCAGGTGGACGGCTCCACCCGGCTGGTCTCGCCCGTCTGGCCGGAGCGGACCGACACGCCGCCCTCGTAGCGGACGCGGGACGTGACATCCGTCCAGGTCGACCCGAGCAGGATTTCAGCCTTGGACGTGGGCATTTTCCACCACCGTTCGTTGTGAAGTGTTCGTGCAGCCGCATCACGTGCCGAGGAACGCCTGCACGTCGCCGCCGCCCCGGTTGCGGATGGTCCGGCGCAGGGGGTCGACGATGATCTCCGCGACGCGCTGGCCGTCGAGGTTGAGGTTGATCGTGAACGGCGCACCGGACGAGGTGACCGGAGCGGCGTAGCTCGGGGCCGCGACTGGCTCAGCGGCAGGCACCTTCTGCGGGATGGCCACCATGGACTCGGTGGTCTGTTGGAGCTGCGGCTGTGTCTGCTTGATGCCTTCGACGACGCCGAGCGGGATCCAGCGGCCGACCTTCTCGGCGAGCACCTTCGAGGGCGACGCGATGCCGAGTGCCTTGGCGATCGGCCCGGGGATCAGGTTCCGAGCCCAGCCCATGAGCGTCGATCGCAGCCAACTGCCCATGGATTGGATGCCGCGCCAGAGGCCGGACACGATGTCCTGGCCCTTGCCGTACAGCAGCGACCCAAGGGAGCCGATCCCGGAGGCAATGCGACCGGGCAGCCCCCTGACCCAGGAGATGAAGCTCGACGCCTTGCCCTCAGCCGCCGTACGAAAGCTCTGGAAGGACGTCGAAGCTGAAGTCGACAGGCGCGAGCCCAGGGTGGACAGGGCTGCAACCGCACGCCCCGGAAGTGCGCGGACCGTGGCGACGAGGGAGTTCCAGGTCCGGCTGACGGGCCCGGAGACGTACGTCGTCCAGAGCGAGCCGAACCACTGGCCGATGGCCGACCCGAGTGAGTCGAGGACGCCGCCGGCCTGTGCCGCCTTCGCCGTGACCCACCCAGTGAAGGCGCTCCACCACTTGGGCAGGTTGCGGAGCAGGGAGCCGACCAGTCCCTTGACGAACCCAAGGATGATCATGGCTGCCGAGGCGAGCAGCGCCGAGGCGATGATGGCCGGGAGGGCCGCGAAGGCGGTGACGAGGGCCGCGGCGATGGCCGTGATCTTGAAGACCTTCTCGGGGTTCGCCGCGACGTACGAAGCCATCTTCCCGCCGAGCCCCGCCAGCCCCGAGATGACCTTCGGACCGAGTTCCTTGATCTTCTCGATCGCCCGGTCCTTGAGGATCGAGAAGAAGGCGAGGATCCTGTCGGCGCCCTTGGTGCCGCCCTCGCCCGCCTGGTCCCAGATGTTCGAGAACCGCGACTTGACGTACGTCTTGAACTTGTCCATCGCGGGGATGACCGTGCCGCCAAGGAACTCCACGACGCCCTGCTCGATGCGCCGCTTGAACTGCGTGACCTTGGATCCCGCGTTGTCCCGCAGCGCGTTGCCAGCCTCGTCGGCGGCGCCCTTCACCTTGCCGAGGCTTTCCACGGCCTTGGACGGATCCAGGGCCATGAGGGCCTTCTGCGTGTCCTCGGACTTCGTCCCGAAGAGAGCGAGCGCGACGGCGTTCCGATCGGTCTCGCTCTTCATGCCACGCAGTCCGTCGAAGACCTTGTCGAGGGCAGCCCGTGCCTCGGGCCCGCCCTTGACGAAGGCGGCCTGCATCTCCTTGCCGGACAGCCCGATCTTCTTGAACGCCTCGTCGACCTTGGCGCCGCCGCCCTGCGTCAGCAGGACGAACTCCTTCAGCGAGTCCGCGACGACGTCGGTGTCCCGGGCGCCCGCCTTCATGCCTTGCGAGAGCAGGCCGGTGGCTTCCGAGGCGCTGATGCCCATCTGCCGGAAGATCGTCGAGTACTCGTTGAAGGTGTCCGCGATGTCGTCGGCTCGCGGACCCATCTTCTGGAGGCCGGCGGTCAGTGCGTCCAGGGCCTCGGTGCCGTCCTTGGCCAGGCCCGTCTTGATCATCTGCCCGACGGCGTTCGCGGTCTGGCCGAGGTCCAACTCGAAGAGGTTCGCCAGGTCGGCGACCTTGGTCGAGATGCTTTCGAGCTGGGCGTTGGTCGCATCGGGCGGGGCAATGCCCGCGCGCATCACCGCGCTGATGGTGTCGGCGGCGCCCTGGAAGTCCTCGGTGACGGCGTTCGCGTAGAGGTTGCCCGCCAGCTTGCCGTACCGCTGGGCTTGCTCAGGAGTGGCGCCGAGCTGGGCGCGCAGGCGGGCGATGATCTTGCCCTGGTCCATCGCCTGGGCGAAGGCGCCGATGAGCGCCATACCGGCAGCCGCACCAGCAGCGAGACCGGCACCCTTGGCCATCTCCTTGAGGCCGCCCAGGCGATCCTGGATGGTCGGGCCGACGTCGAAGCTGTCGGCCAGGCGGTCGGAGCTGGCCTCCGCCGCATCGGCTATCGCGGAGGTTTCCCGCTCGATGGTCCGCCGTGCGGAGCGCATTCCGTCGGCGGTGTTGTCGCGCGTAGTCAGACTGAAGACAAGGCTGGTGTCCGACACGGCGACCCCCTATTTACGGCGGGATTACTTGGTGTGTTGGTCGATCCAGCCGAGGAGCGCGTCTTCCTCTTCGACCGTGAGGTGGTCCCAATCCCGAGGGGTCATGTGCAGCAGGTGTGCTGCATTGCCGAGTTGCCTCAGACGGCGAAGGGCAGCTTGGCTTTTCCCCGGCCGTCCGGATCGTCCGGCGCGTCAACGAGCTGGACGAGAAGGTTCTCGACGATCTCCTCGTTGCCGGGCTTTTCGCGCAGCTTCTCGGCCGCGATCTGGATCTCACCCTTGGTCATCTCGACCTTCAGCTCGTCCCACGCGAAGTCCACGTCTGCGTAGTTGAGCGTCGGGTCGGTGCGCTTACGCAGGATGAACAACAGGACCCTGCGGCACGTGGAGTCGCCCGCCAGAACGCCCTGGGCGAAGTCCGTGAAGGTCTTCCCGGTGCGCTTCTCGGCAGCCTCGCGCTCGGCGGACATCAGCTTGTTGGGGTTGTAGTCGAAGACGACCTCGTCGCCGTCCTCAGGCGAATACGTGACCTTCATGGGATTGCCACCTTTCTCGGATTAGCTGGAAGCGCGCGACGCGACCCGGTTGACCATGTCGGCCAAGGCGGTCTGGACAGCGCGCCGGTAGTCGTTCTCGCGGCCCTCAAAGGCGCGGTCGAACCACTTGTTCTTGCCGGTCTGGTGGATCCAGATCTCGCGGTTTCCGTAGACCGGGTGGCGCCATCCGGAGGCGCGGTTCGTGCGCTTCGCGGCGTTGGCGAAGCCGCGGACGTTCGGCGTCTTGAACGCCTTGACCTTGGCGCCGGGGAATTTCCCGGAGATCCGCGCCTCGGGCCGGATCTTGCGCGCGATGGCGGATCGCAGGCCGGGCGCTCCGTGTGCCGTTGACGACGGCATCGACATGATCCCGGACTTCGCGTCGGCGGCCCCGGGCTTCAGGGCCTCGCGCATGTTCCGCGTCAGCTCTTTGCGCAGTTCCTTGCCGTCCGCCTCGGAGGCCAGGGCGCGGGAGATGTTCCGGAGATTCTGCGGGGCGATCTCCAGGCTGAGCGACGCGGTCGAGTGCCTGGGCAAGGTGCACCTCCAGGAGGCCGGCGACCGGTCAGACCGTCGCGCGGGTGATGGCGCCGGAGGTCGGGAAGCTCAGCGACACGCTGGCTTCGTCGCCGACGCCACCCTCGATCGGGTTCCAGCCGTTGACCAACACGTTGCCCGTGTACTTCGGGTTGGAGGTACCGACGGCGCTCTGCGTCGCCCGCAGCTCGAAGGGCACGACCGTTCCCAGCAGCGGCCAGAGGGTCGCGTCCAGGGCGCCGTTCGCGAAGTCCTGAAGGAACTCGACGGCCAGCTCGCCGGACTTCAGGCCGCCGATGACCTCGGTCCAGCCGCCGGACGAGAAGTTGGTGACGTCCGCGTCCTCGACCTCGACGGACAGCTCGGCCTTGCGGATGTACTGGTGGAGGGTGGTCGCGTTGAGCGACAGGTACACACCCGTGAGAACAAGCTTCGCCATGATGACGCTCCAAAAGGGCATGAAAAAAGCCCCTGGCCAGGGGCGTTGTGGGTCGGGGTTGGGGCTGCGCTCAGGAGGCAGCGGCGATGCCGAGGGTCACGATGAACCGGTAGCTGGGCGACGTGCCCGTGATGGTCCAGTTGACCTTGAACCAGGAGTTCGTGATCGGCCCGGCGAGACTCATCGAGGACGACCCCGTCGTCGTCGTGAACTGCGGGAAGGTGACCACGGTGGTCGGCGACGCGAACGTGTTGTCCGGCGAGGACCGCACGATCACATCGAGCGTGGGCGTGGTGCCCGACGCGGCGAGGACGTGGAGGTTGGCGTACAGGGTGCTGCCGGTCGGGACGGCGCCGAGGTTCAGCCCTGTGCCCACGCCGGTCGCGGTCCGTGCCGTTCCGGGCGGGTGTGCGGACACTCCGCGCACGAGCGGCCAGGTGCCCTTGAAGGACGAGGTCCAGGGGGCGATGTCGCCGACCTGGCCGCCCATCGTGTAGTCCAGGCGGACGCCGCTGGTGAAGTACGCCAGGTCGCCGTCGGCCGGGGTGTTGGGGCAGACGGATACCGGGTACGCGATGCCGAGCTGGCCGAAGCCGGCGTCGTCGGGAAGCTCGGTCGTACCGGCGTCCCACAGGCCCTCGGCGTTGATCTCGGTGGACCGCAGTCCGCCGATGCTCTCTTCCCACCCGCCGGAGCCGAAGGTCGTAGCGTCCTGAGGATCGACTTCGGCGGAGACCTCGACCTTGTTGGAGTAGCCGGTCAGGTCAGCGCTTCCGGCGAACAGCCGGACGTTCGTCCACGTCTGCAACGACATCGTCGGTCACCTCCTCGGCGGGCTCGTTTTTGGCGTCCTCGGCGATGCCGGAGGCGATGAAGTGGGCGGCCTGGTTCGGCGGGAACTCTGCGACCTCGCCCTGCCTGGGCCAGGGCTGGCCGTCGCAGGCCCCGCCTTCCGGCATGGCGACGAGCATGCGGACGCGCATCAGCTGGCTCCTATGACTCGGATGATCAGTTCGGCGCCCAGGTAGGTGGTTCCGCTGTGTTCGCACCAGCGGTAGCCCTGGACTCGGAGCACGTGGAGGTCGTCGGCCAGACCGCCCAGCGCCATCTCGTCGGGGGCACCGCGAGCCGCCTCGATGGCGGCTAGGAGGCTTCCGGGACCGGATCCGCTGAGAAGGCCGTCCAGGATTTCCTGGGACGACTTGTCGTCAGCCCGGCTGACCAGGACGCGCACGGTGAACTCGATGCGGTCCATCGCGTGGTTCATCGCGGTGTTGAAGTCGACCTCAACATCGGCGATGAACAGGCAGGGCACCGTGGCACTGTCCGGGACGTAGGCAGTGCAGTTCAGCGCCCGAGTGCCGGCGGGCATCTGGACTGCTCGGGCCGCCTCGGCGAGAGCTTCGCGTACGGCAGAGATCTGCATCGTCGCCCCTCTCAGAACCCGGGGAGGATGTAGTGCTTGGTCAGCGCGTAGACATCCGGGTCGATTCGGGCCAGGCGGACGACGCCCCACTCGGCGGAGCCCATGACGCCCTCGGGGGTGTCGGCTCGCTTGTAGAGGCGGGTCGCCTGGATGAGCGTCGCCATGACGACCTCGTCGGGGACGGAGGGCCATCCCCACCGGGCGGTGACGCGGACGCGCTGCGCCCCCGATCCCCACGACCCGGAGGGCCGCAGGAGCGCCGTGACGGGGAAGCCCCGCGCGAGTGCGTTCTCCGGGGAGGTCTCGTAGTCGGTGACCGTGGTCCAGGAGCCCGCGGAGCCCGTCTCCACGATCAGGCCCGTCGCCGAGCCGATGTCATCGACAATGAGCAGTTCGCCCTCGCACGTCAGCGCGCGTCGCCCGCTGGGGTTGTACACGCGCTGGCTGGCCACGGAGTCCAGCGAGAACCGGCGCCCGGTGTCCCGGTCGATGGCCTTCGAGGCGGCTGCGATGGCCGACGTCAGGAGCTGGTCGCGCGTGGTGTCCGACACCGGGATGTTTAGGTGCTGCTTGAGCACATCGAGGGATGCGTACTCACCCGCCACGACCGGCCTCCTGGAGCTGTTTGACGGCCTTCTCCAGGGCGGCGATGCGCTGCTCCAAGGTCAGGGCCGGAGGCTTCGTGACGGGCGGCTTGGTGGGCGCCTGAGGGCTCCACGAGGCGAGGTGCTTCAGCCGCTCGGCGACCCGGGCGCGGAACTCCGCCATGTCGATCCCGGTGGGGTCCGGCTTGCCGGGCTGCCACTCCTTGTGGCCGATCACCGAGGGCGCGTGCCAGCCATGGGCCCGGCAGATCGCGGCGCCCACCCGGACCATGGCCTCGACCTGGGCGGCGGGCCAGTCCTGGCCGTCGCCACGGTTGACCACCTCGAACCCGTAGAAGCGGGCGTTGCCATCGGTGTTCGCCTCGTTGTCGACCGGGAGCTTGGACTCGGCGATGACCGCGTCGAGGACGTCGTCGTCACCGAGCCCCGCGTGATTGGCCCGGCCGTAGCCCACAAGGTGAACCTGGCCGTCGCGTGCGATGACGCCGTGGCACAGCGGACCGGGGAGGTCCGAGCGTCCGTTCCAGCACAGCGCGACCATGCCGGACTCGGTGGTGTAGGGCCCGGTGTGGTGCATCATCACGCCGTTGACGGGGCCCCACGCGCCCTTGCTGTTCCTGTTGTGGGTCTTCCATCCGGTGCGCTCGACGACCTTCACGCCCTCGGCCTTCAGCGCGGCGAGGAACTGCGCAGCAGTAAGAGGAGTTGCCACGGTCGCCCTTCCGGGGGTCAGGCGCCGAGGGCGCGCATCACGCTATCGGGCACGAATGCGCCGACCAGCGCCGCGATACCGGCGGCGGCGTAGACCTTCTTCTCCAGGGCCGAGACGCGCTCTTCCAACTTCTTCACGTCGCTGTCGGCCGAGGTGACGTTCTTGGTCAGGGCCTCGATCTGGCCCTCTAGCCGGGCGAAGCCGGTCAGCATTGCGGTGCGAAGCTTCTCCAGCTCGATGGCCAGGTCGTTGTCCGGCACGGTCACTCACGCTTCCGACCGCGTGCGGGGGCACGCTTCTCGACGGCGGAGGAGGCGTCGTTCAGGGACGCGGTCTCGACCTCATCTCCGGGCGCCGGCACCGCAAGTCCGGCCGCGCACAGCTCGGCCGCCTCGGCGTCGGGCAGGTCGACCATGTGCCCCGCCCTGGGCCACTCGGCGCCGTCGCGGGTCCCGGACACCTGGACCTTCATGCGGATCTTCATGCGACTGCCTTCCAGAGGGGAGCGGTGGTGGTGCACCGGCAGCCGGTCGGTGGCGTCCCGGCTGCCGGTGGCTGGGGTGGATCAGCTGGCCCCGCCCTGGAAAACCTTGATGCTGCCTGTGGTGTCCACCAGGTCGCCGTCTCCGCGCAGGATCGCGCGGTACGTCACGAGATCCGTGCTGAAGGCGAAGTCGTCCGAGCGCTCGAAGCGCACCGACTCGACCATGCGGACGAAGTACTGGCTGAAGTCGCCGAAGACCACGGACTTCGCGGACACGGCGGGCGCAGCCACGTTCGGGTCGGTGTACAGCGGCTTGCCGAGCAGGGTGTCCGGGGAACCGGCGGTGAGGCCCGGCTGCCAGATGTACTGGTTGGTGGTGTCCTTGAGCTTGCGCAGCGACGCGACGGTGGAGTCCTTCATCAGCCACGCGCAGGACGAGCTGTTCCGGTACGGCGCGATCACGCTGTAGTACAGGTCGATCAAGTCGTCGGCCGTGAAAGCGCCGGTCACGCCCGTGCCGCCGGTCTTGCCGACCGTGGCCGCGGTGACCACGCCGTTCGGCTGGGACGAGCCGGTGCCGGTGACCAGGTGCGCGCCGATGCCGTTGCCCAGCGCGCGGCCCGCCTGCATCGACAGGTAGCCGACCAGGTCGACACCGGTGTCGTTCAGCAGCTCGTGGGAGACCTGGAGCAGGAAGCCGTACTTGTAGGCGTCCAGGGGCACCTGGCCGAACGTCGGGTCGTTCGCCGACAGGGTGCCGGCTTCCGCGACGATCGAGGCGCTGGCGCTGTGCGCGGTGGTCTTGGGGACCTGGATCTGCTCGCCGGTCGCGGTGCGCAGCAGCGTCGGGCTGGTCTGAAGGACACCGGACACCTCGATGAGGTGCGCGACGAGCTGGTTGTAGAACGAGGTCGGGACGGTGTTCGCGCCCGCCGCAGCGGTGAGCTTGGACAGCGTGCGCAGGTCGCTGGGCGTGCCGGAGTCCGGGCGGACCTCGAAAGCGCGGGCGTTCGACTCACCCGTGAGCCACTTGCGCAGCTTGACGTTCATGTCCTGCGACTGGACGCGCTGCTCTTCCGGCTTGGCCAGCAGCGCGGCGAACGCGGCCTCGGCGTCCTTGCTGCGCTGCTCCGCCTCGACCATGCCCTTGACGCGCTGGTCGATGGCGTCGATGTCGGTGTTGATCCGCTGGTAGGTCTGCTCTTCCTCGGCGGTCAGCTCGCGCTTCTCGCTCTCGGCGGTGTCGAGCAGGGCCTTTGCCTGCTCCCACGCGTTGGCACGGCGCTCCTGGAGCGCCTTGATGAGGTGCTGCATGATGCCCTCCGGGCATGGCAAAGGCCCCCGGCGATTCGCCTGGGGGCCTGAAGGATTTGGGGGAGTTGAGGTGGAGTCGTCCTGCCTCAGAGAGCGATGCGCTTGGCTTCCAGCTCGGCGCGCATCTGCCGGAGCCGCAGCGTCAGGTGGGGGTCTCCCTGCCGGACGGTGGGCTGAGTCTTGACGTCGATGACGGCCGGCTTCGGGGCGAAGAACTTCTTCAGCTCCCCGTCCGCCGCAGCGGACCGGACCTCGGCGAGGTCGGCGCCGACCTTGTCGGCGAGCGACCGCAGGCCGGTCGAGGTGTCCGTGTACGCCGGGGTGTTCACGGGCGCCACGTCGACCAGGCGCCCGGACAGCAGGGTGCGGAGCGGGAAGCCCTGGTCGGTCATCGCCCAGTCCTCGTCGAAGGTGACGAAGGCGAACGAGGACTTCGAGACGTCGCCGCGCTGCACCAGCTCGTACACGTCGGCGCGCGTCTGAGGGACGTCGACCTGGTAGTCCAGGCCGGTGCCGTCCACCGTCAGGCGCAGCGTGCCGCCGGTCGTGGTACCGAGCAGGTAGTCATCCGAGTGGTTGTAGCGAGCCATCACGTCCGGCCAGCCGTCGCCCTCGGACTTCGCGAAGAAGCTCGGGTCGATCCGCTCGACGAACCCGCCGAGGTTCTGCGACAGGGCGTTGAACTTGGCGGCGTACCCGCCGACCCGCATGTGCGGGGCCTGTTCCTCACCGTCGGCACGGACCTCGACCAGGCCGCGCGTGAACCGGCGCTCGGTGTCCTTGGCGCTCATGCCGCGCTCCCTTCGTCGTCCCGCTCGGGGTCGGCCGGCGCGGGTGCCGGTAGTGGTTGCGGGCCGTATGCCTGGCCCTGGCCGTCCGGCAGCGGGGGCAGTTCCTCCAGCGCGCGGATCTCGTCTCGGTTGCGCCAGCCCTGGGCAAGGGCCATGCCGTGCGCGGTGTACCGGTCGAGGGTCGAGGTGCGGATCATCGCGTCGGCGTTGAACCGCATCTGGATGCGACCGGGCAGAAGGGTGGACAGCTTGGATTCGAGGAGGACCAGCCAGGGGCGGAGCGTGAAGGTGACGAAGTCGATGGACGCCATCTCGACGCTTGCGTAGGTCATCGAGCCGCCGGTCTCGCCGCCGACCTTCGAAGGCGGCACGCCGTAGATCGTGGCGATCTGCGTCGCGTTGAGCCGCAGAGTTTCGATGAACTGGCTTTCCTCGGGGCTAACTTGCAGCGCGGTGTAGTCCCAGTCCTGTCCGTAGACCAGCGGTCGCCGAAGCCTCACAGCAGACGAAAGAGCCAGCGCCGTCTGCTTGGCTTCGTCGGGATTGATCGTCCTGGCGTTGTTCTTCATCGTCGCCGGGGGAGTGCCGCCGTTGTCGAACCAGCTCTTGCCGTAGTCGACGGTGGACAGGCCCACACCGATCGTGGAGGCGAAGTGCGCAATCGGGGACAACCCGACAACCCGGCCGGGCAGGGTCACCCAGGGAATGTGGATCATGTCGGCGATGTCGACGACGCGGCCTCGCCAGTAGTAGACCGGCGCGATCGGGTTCAGCTCGTCAACCCAGACGTCGTCCGGGTTCAGCCACTCGACCATCACCGGGAAGCCGAGGCTGTCCCGCTGGGTGATCAGGCCGTAGGCGTTGCCGCGCAGGGTGAGCGAGACCATGAGCTTGCTTAGCCACTGGTACAGGTTGTCGATGGCCGCGGGCTGCCATAGCAGCGATGGAAGGTAGACGAGCGGGGTCCGGTCGGCGCCCTCGCGGCGGTAGACCTGCACGGGCAGCGAGGCGACCGATGAGGACAGCAGCCGGACGCAGGCGTACACCGGGACCAGCGACAGCGCGCGCTCGGCCGAAACCTGCTGACTGCTATACCCGCCGCTGCTCCACGGCACCGACGAGATCGCCCGCTGCTCGTTCCGGCGGGAGCGCCGGAACGGCGTCACCATCGTCCGGGAGAACCAGGACATCAGTCAGTCCTCCCACATCAAGATCGAGTCCATCACGTCGTAGTCGGTCCCGACCGTGTGGCCGTAGGCGTGGTAGCCCCACAGGGCGAGCGTCGAGGCGACCAGCGGGCTGATGTCGTCGGTGGACAGCCGGCGCTTCCAGGCCCAGGCGTTGCCGAGGTCGCGGGTCTTGGCGCCACGCACCGCGTTGTTCAGCATCGGCTGGTCGCGGTGGCGGAACCGCTGGTTGTTGACGTGGTCGAGGAACATGCCGCACCCGGTGGGAACCTGCGCCGTGGTGGGCACGACCAGGGCTCCCCGGTGCGGAGCTTCGGGATTCTTCGGGCGCTTGATGCCCGCGTTCTCCAGCTCGACGAGCAGCGTGGATATCGGGCCCGTGAGGTCGGCGACGATCATCAGTGGGTCGTGACGCTCCTTGAGCTGTGCCAGTCGCTCGACGACCCAGTTGGTTCCTTGCCGATGCTCGACCACCTCGACGTGTCCGAGGCCGTCTTCCCGCAGCGCGTACGCCGCGATGCAGGCGTGCTCCAGGCGCGGGGTGATGTCGACTGCGAAGACGATCGGCTGGCTCTTGTCACGCTTCGACTCGGTGTCGGCGAGTACTGTCCACGACTCGTCGGTGATGACCCGGTCGGCGCCGTCCGTCAGGCGCTTCTTCCAGGCGCCGAGCCGTTCGACGATGAACCGGTCACCGAGCCCGGCTGGCGACGCCTCCTCGGCGACGGTCTCCTCATTGATCAGGAACCCGAGCGAGGGGTTCGACGCGTACCAGAGGTCGCGGTCCTGCATCGCGCGGCGTATGTCGTCGGGGTCCTCGGGATCGAGGTCGGCGCCCCAGTCGAAGTGCGCGATGCGGCCTCCGCCGCGCTCGCCCTCTTCCCGCAGTCCGTAGCACCAGGCATCGGCCCGGTCCGGGGGCGTTCCGAGGTACCAGACCTGAGGGTCTTCTTGCGCGGCCAAGGTCGGCGTGATGGCGGCCACCTGCTCGGCCGTCAGCTCCTGCGCCTCGTCGTAGACGTGCTTGCCCGCCGAGAACCCTCGGCCTGATCCTCGCGACCGCGCGATGAACCGCAGTCGCGAGCCGCCCGCTTCAGGGCGCAGCTCGATGCCCTGCTCGCCGTTGGCGTTCCAGTAGCGGCGGACCAGTCGGTCGAGGTGCGGCGCCGCCTGGATGCGTGAGCGCAGCCGCAGGAATGCTTCCTGGCACGTTTTGTACTCGTGCGCGCTGTGCAGGATCAGCGGTTCCTTCGCGATGAACAGCCAGTACAGCTCCAGGGCCTCGATAACCGCGTTCTTGCCGTTCTGCCGGGGGAGCCAGAGGGACACCTTGCTGGCCGCACAGCGTCCGTCCGCTCGCTCGCCAAGTCCGATCCGCAGTACGTACTTCTGCCAGGGGGTCAGGAAGAGACCGGCGGATTCCGCTAGAGCAATCGCTTCGTCACCCGCGCTGGTGACGTACGGCGGGTGGTTCACCACCCTGGGCGTCTGCGCGCCGTGCCTGACGGACAAGTCCCAGTTCGTCGACAACGGACACCCCCTCGCCGCGGCTCACGTCGTCGAGTTCGGTCAGCACCATCCGCAGTTCGCGGACGAGGGGCGCGAGGTCCCGACCCTCAGCGGTAGCGATCTCTTGGACCAGGCGCTCGCGCATCATGGCAAGGTCATCGGCGCGGGCCATGATCACCAGTCCTCGCTGTGGTTCATCCGCTGGGGGATCGGCCGGTTGCCGCGCTCGGCGTTGCAGGCCCGGAGGCAGACTGGGCACCGGGCGTTCCCGCCGTGCGCCGGCCTCATGTCGTGGGCACTCGGCATGCGCGTCTTGTCGGCCAGCCGGGAGTACGGCACCAGGTGATCGGCCTCACGCGCTCCGGGATGGGCGCAGATGTGACAGGTGGTCCCGTAGATCGCGAACATCTCTTCGCGGGCTCGGCGGTAGCCGCGGTGCCCGAGGTCCGGGCGGGAGGGCTTTGGCATCACGCCTCCCGGAAATGCAAAACGCCGCCGGGTCAACCAGCGGCGTTCTCCTCGGACATACGTGTGCCTGGACTCATGGTACGGGTTATGGTAAGCGCTTTCAAGCTCTTTGACCTGCGGGAACGAAACAGATCTCGAACGGCTCACACCCGTGCGTCCTGGTGCCGCGTGTCTGCGACGAGAGGCCGCGGGGCTTGGCCCACGAGTGCGCGGCGCTCCGGGCCGACGCGACGGAGGTGTAGACGCCGACCCAGTTCACCAGGTGCCAACTGCCGTCGGTGTAGAGCGACCAGTCGGTGCCCTCCAAATGCCGGCGCCTGCCTTGCGCAACATGCGTAACCTCGGCGGCGTCGACCTTCGGGCGACCCGGTCGGCCGTGGTTCTCCAGGAGCCCGCGCTTGAGCCAGGCGCGGATCCGGTCGCTGCTGACGCTCGTCACCACGGAGGCGTCGCCGATCAGCATGGGGCTCGCTCATGCGGTCTCCTCCGCGTCCTCGTCCATCCATTGCTTCAGCTCAAGCCAAACGACCGGTGGATAAACGGTTTGGCACCAGTCGCACGTGAGCGCCTTGGCTCCAGGCGTGTGCCACAGCACCGCGCCGCACTTCCCCACCGGGGTGATGGCAGGGCAGACGCCCATCCGTACGCGCTTCTCGCCGGTCGGCGGATCAAGCACCGAGCGGATCGAGCGGTCCAGCTCCTCGACCTCCACGGCCAGGTCACCCACGGCGATCCACTCCTCGGAGGCCCAGCCCAGCGACGCGTCCAGGAGCGCCGCCGCGCGGCGGACGCGGCCCTCGTGGGTGCCGTGGTGCTTCGGATCGATCCAGCCGCGCGCCTCGGTGAGCGCGGACGCCCACTCGCACAGCACCGTGACGATCTCGGCGCGCAGGTCGGCGGTCGACTCGCGCAGCGGGAGCGCGGGCGTCGGCTTAATCCCGGAGAAGCGCCGGACGCCGGACACCGAGCGCGGCGCCAAGTGCTCGCCCAGGGCTACGTACGAAGACTCCGCCGTCCGCAGCGCGGAGGACAGGGTCAGGCGGCAACCGGTGCAGAGCAGGTCGGCCGTCATGGACTCGCACTTGAGGCAGCTCACGCGCCCCTCCAGGCTGGAGTAACTGTCCCTCAAGTATACGCCGTACACCTACTCTGAGCAGGCGTTTCGACAGTTCACTCGGAGCTCAAACCATGATCAACTCGGTGCTGATCGCGCGGGGGGAGAGATGTGGAAGGGAGGGCGCGGGGTCGGCATACCGCCCACCAAAAAACGAACCAGCTCGAACCCGGACAAGCTGAACCGGATAGATGGGTATCAGCAGGGCGGATCGGTCAGGCGGTTGGGGGTGGGGTTCCCTTCGGTCCCAGGGGTAGCGAGCCCGCCCCGCTAGAGGCGGTCCCCCGCAATGCCAAGGGCCGCTTGTGCCGCCTCCACGTACCGGCGTCGCAGCATGTCCAGTCTGCCGCCACGTGCTGAGGCGGGTGACATGGCGCAAGCGACCATCTCGCTGCCAGCGAGAACCACCGTCATTGGCCCCTCCAGCCTCACCCTTTGCATGGCGGCCATTACCGCTGTCCGCAGCTCGTAGCCTGTGGCACGCGGTCGCTCGGTGACCATGCCGTGGTTGGGCGGCTGTTCGTTCTCCAGTTCCTCAACGGCCATCAGAAGCCCGCTGTAGGCGCTTCGTCGGTGCTCCTCGACCCGAGCGCGCCGCTGCTCGTCCAGCGTCGCTTGGACGGTGTGCAGCAGCGCGTCGGCCTGCCGGTCCCCGGCGTGCCGCGCGGCCTCGGCTTGACGCTGGCCGGCGCTCCGTGTGAACCACCCCGTGAGGGCGCCGCCCGCCAGTGCGGACCCGGCTGCGATCAGTGCGATCCCCAACTCGCTCATGGGGGGCATTCAGTCGTGATCGTCGGGGTCGCGTCTCGGCTTCGGCGGCGTCGCCCTCGTGCGCGGGGCGGCCGTGGTGTGCGGAGCGTGACGGAGCCCGCGAGGGCGCCCCGGGATCGGCCACGGCCACCACAGCCACCAGATCTCCTACGCACTCGCCACTTTATGTAGAGAGGTCATTCCCCTGGAACACCACACGGGTACTTATGCATTGTGGTGGCCGTGGTGGCTGTAGGGGGTGAAAGTCCAGGTCAGTAACAGCCACCACGGTCCGCCGTGGTGGCTGCATGGTGGCTGATCTGGTGGCTTGGTGGCCGCGTGGTGGCCATGCCCGGAGTCTGGCAACGCTCAGTCGAACGAGTGCTCGGATTGTTCAGCTACCACCGAGCCACTACTCACTCGGCTCAGCCACCACGTGGTGGCTGAGGCAGCCACCACGCGAAGAGGCGCCCGGGGTATCCCGGGCGCCTCTTCCGTAACTCTATGTGTCTGCTGTCAGATCCCGTACGGGGTCTTCTGGACGCGGATCCCACGCACACCGACGAGCGACTGCTTCTGCGTCCCGTCGGCCCGGACGCCGTTGTTCTTGTACACCGGCTGCACACCCGGCCAGGACAGCACCTCGGCGTAGAACTGCTTGCGGTTGACGCCGTACTTCAGGTCCTCGTTCGGGTGCTGGAGCTGATGCCAGGCCACATACGACTGCCAGAGGTCCGTCACGCGGATCTCGGCCATCGGCTCCACGACCGTCATCTCCTCGCGGAACTGGTCGGCAAGGGTGGAGTTGTCCTCCTTGAACTCCTCCAGCGCCTGCTGCATCTCCCCGGTGACGATCAGCCCCCGGCCCCCCTCCTCGGAGGCCAGGTACCACTCCCGCCACCACCGGGTGAGGTGGGCGAGGACCGCGTCACCCTCCTCTGCGAGGATGCGACGGCGCAGCGTCTTGTCCTGCTCGTCCTTCGGAATCGGGATCTTGGACATCGGGTAGATCACCAACCGGCCGAGCACCTGGGGGGTCACACGGGCCCGGGGCAGCTCGTTTGTGGTGATGGCGATGGTCCAGGTGATGATGATGATCTCTTCCTGCTGGCCCAGACGGCGCACGGTGAGGGTGGCGCCGCCGGGGTTGATCAGCCGGAGCGTCTGTCCCTCGTCGAGTGTCATCTGGGCGGTGAACTCGTTGACGAGGACGAACCGGCGGCCCTTGAGGGCGTACTCGGTGGCGTCGTGCTTGTCGCCGCGTGTCTTGATCAGCAGGTTGGGCTTGGAGGAGGTGGCGAGCTGTTGGCCGAGAAGGGTCTGGATCATCTCCAGGATGACCGTCTTGCCGATGTCCGTGCCGCCCTCGAAGACCAGCATGGCCTTGTCGCCGCACTCCCCGGAGATCATGCTGCCGAGACCGCGCACGACGGCCTCGACGCGGCCCTTGGCGGTCTCCTCGGCGACCTCCCCGGGAGCGGCGCAGGCGCGCCGGAGAAGGCCGTGGAACAGCGGCGCGACCTCTTCCAGGGGCTTGTCGGCGAGGTGGGGGGTGAACGTCTGCTCGATGCGGTGGGTGAGATAGTCCTCGGGGTCGGCTTCACGCAGCTCGCCGGTCCGGACATCGAACGTCCCGTTGAGGAAGTTCAGCAGGTGGGGGTCGGCGTCCATCTGCTCGGTCTCGACGGGCTCCACGGAGGTGCGGATGAGGTCGATGATGCCCGCCCGGCCACCGGCGGACCGGTAGGTCTTGTACCAGTTGGGCCGGATCTTGATCAGCTCCTCCAAGAGCTTGATGTTGACCGTGCCGCCGTCCTCGTCGTCGCTGCCGCCGCCCTGGAGCTGGGCGCGCATCCGTGCGATGTCGAGGTCGACCAGGTTGGTGACCTTGCGGCCCAGGGTGTCGACGAGGCGGCCGAGGGTCGTTTTGCTCTTGTCGTCCTCGCGCCAGCAGCCTTCCGCATAGTGGTAGAAGCGTTCCGACTTGGCGTTCCACCGCAGCGGGTAGCCGCCGTCGGCGTCCTCGACGAACAGTTCGGCGGCACCCATCTGGTCGCCCTTGCGGGCGTACACGTCGTCGCAGGAGAGCATCGCGATACCGCGCTGGGGACCGCGCTTGCCGGCGGGCGTCTCCTCCGCCCGCTGGCCCGGCACGGAGGCCGTGGGCTGCTCACCGGAGGTGTTGGCGATCAGACGGTCCAGGATGTCAGACCCGTCCCGTGCGCTGCCTACGGCCTCCTGGAGACCCGTCAGGTACTCGCCGACTCCGTCTATACCCGACTGTGAGGCGTTGAGGGACGCGATGTCGATCGTGTCGCTCATCGTGCGACCCCCTTGTTGCGTTCGACGTTGTTGTACGCCGAGTTGATGGAGTCGAGCGCCTTGCGCTCCTCGCGGGCGTCCCACGGCTGGGCGACGACGATGATGTCCCGGATGGCCGTGTCCTGCGGCCAGCCGCCCTCGGCGTACCGGCAGGCGGCCCAGAAGAGCCGCTTGTTCCAGTTCCCGAGCTGCTGCGCAACGACGACCACGTTGAGGACGCCGTGGCGCCAGCGGTCCATCAGGGCCTCGTCGCGGACACCGAGAACGGTCCCGTGGGCACCGACGCGGTACGTCTGCTGGTGGATCGTCTTGAACTCCTCTTCGGCCCGCACCATGCGCTTGCCGCCCACGGGGTCGAGCATCTTGTTGAGGTGGATCAGCAGCTCGGTGAGGCGCTTGTGGGCGACCTTGACGGGGCGGTCGAGCAGGACGCCGTATCCCGGAGTTGGGTAGCACGCACGCCAGTTGTTCGCGAGCACGTCGACCCGGTACTCGGCCTTGTGGTGCATCGTGGAGTCGATGCGCAGCTCGGGATTCTGCTGAAGGACGATGTGCCGCCCGCCGGACTTCGTGCCCTCGATCCAGGTGTCCAGGTGCTCGTCCAGCTCGTCGCGTTCCATGCCCCAGGCGTTGGCCTCGCGATACAAATCGTCGATCCCGTGCTTGAGGATGACCGGGGCGCCGGTGACGGAGTTCTTCTTGCCCTCGATGGCGATCCACGGCTCACCGTTCGGGGAGTCGTAGACCTCCTTGACGTCGGTGTCGATGACGAACTGGTCGTCGAGCCACATCAGGTGTGCGATGTCCTTGGCCGCGCCGGGGAACCGCCCGAAGCAGCCGGTGCCGAGGCTCTTCAGGTCGCCGTTGACGGCGGCGACCGCATCCTCGTGTTCGAGACCGACCCCGCCCCACCAGAACTTCGACCAGTACAGGTCGCGGTCGGTGTAGGCCCCCCGGCTGATCAGCGTCTCGGGCTTCTCGTAGAGCGGCTTGCGCGGCTGCTCGATGCCCTTGTGGTTGATCAGCCCGGCGCGGTACACGACCATCCGGTTCCAGTCCTCGCCCCAGTGGGTGGGCGGATTGCTCGTCGCCTGTACCCGACCCGTTGACGTCAAGGTTGACGTGTCAGTGGGCCGTGCCAGAATGTCCAACGAAGCGCCTTTCTAGCTAGGCGATGCGCCCCGGGGGACTCCACATCCATAGTCCGGGGCCATCGCTTTTTGAGATGGCGTTTCCAGCGCCGCAGGGGTTCCTAGCCCCTGCGGTGCTGGCGTTTCAGGGGGAAGCCGGCGGGCCGTTACGCCGTCTCGCCGCGCTGACGGGCGAGGTACCGGCGGCGTGCCTCGGACATGCGCGCCCGCGTCTCCGGGGTGAAGGCCATGCCGACGCGGCGGTTGAACAGCCGGTGCCCGGCCTGCCTGTAGGCGAGCGTGGCGGCGGCCTCCACGGTGTGCCGGTGCGCGTACGGGAACTCGCCGATAAGCTTCGCCTTCGGGGGCTCGTCGAAGGTCTGGAGCCAGCGGGCCATCTCGGGGTTCCGCACCAAGCGGTCGACCTGGTTCCGCTGGTGCCAGTGGCGCCGCGAGCGCTCCTCGGCGCTGTCCTCGGTCGTGACACCGACGTAGACGACCTTCTCGCGCCCGTTGATGTCCGGGCGGTCGAAGAGGACGTACACCTTGGCGGTCTCGGGGGCCTCGGGGATCTTGCGGGTCTTGGTCATGACGCCTCCAGGACTGTGATGAGGGAGGCCGTGATCACTACGTGGCGACGGCCGAAGGACAAGGTCTTGACGGGTGCCTGGCCGGTCTTGATCGCCTCGTAGAGCGCGGACCGGCTGCACCCGAGGGCGGTCGCGGCCTTCGGCACCGATATGGTCGCGGGCCAGCCGCGGACCTCGTCGAGGCTGGGCGCGGCCATCAGCTCGCCTGCGCGGCGAGGGCGTCTTCGAAGCGCCGGACCTCGGCCTCGCTGTACAGCACGCGGCGACCGACCTTCACGAACTTCGGGCCGTAGCCGATGTGGCGCCAGTAGCGCACGGTTCCCGGGACGGTCCGGTACCGCTGGGCCACGTCATCAGTGGTGAGCCACGGCGTCGTGATCTCGGGCATCGTGATACTCATACCCGTGACTCCTATCTTGGGAGTGCAATAATCGATGACGGTATGATCCACCCGTTGGTTTGCGCTGTCAAATTTGGTAGGGCAGACTACTGTCATGGGAGAAAACGCGGAGGGTGGGCTGTCTCGCCCGCGTCGTGCGAACGAGCTTGGGCCTACCGGGACCCGTCTGACGGAGAACCTGAAGAGGGTTCGCGAGAGCGTCCCGATGACGACCGAGCAGCTAGCCGAACGCATGACCAGCCTCGGCCGTCCCATGCGGGCGAACACCATCACGAAGATCGAGAAGGGTCAGCGGCGAGTCGATGTCGATGACCTGGTGGCGCTCGCCCGCGCGCTACGGGTGTCCCCGGCGACGCTGCTCCTGCCTCCGACGATCCACGGCAAGATCGAGCTGACTAGTGGCGACACCGTCACGGCGTGGAGCGCGTGGTTGTGGGCGACCTCGACGTACCCCCTCGAAGTTCCGGAGGGGGACGATGGGTCGGCGTTCGCTGAGCATCAACTGCGCTCTCTCCCGCAGGGGTTCAGGCAGTTCAGGAGGGGCTGGAAGCCGGGCATCAACACCAAGTTGGGTCTCATTGCGATGCCAGACGATTACGAGGAGTTCTCCGACGAACTCCCCGACGAGGGCTACCTCGACGAGCACATCCCCGCGGGCGACGAGTAGGCCGGCGGCGCTCGTCGCCGCCCATCACGCAGAGAGGGGGTGTTACGTGGCCGATCCCATCAAGAAGGTCACGCTGTCCGGCGGCAAGGTCCGCTTTCGCTTCGTGATCGACATCGGCCGTGACGCCGATGGCAAACGGAAGCAGTTAACGGTCACCCGGGACACGCGGAAGGAGGCCGAGGCGGAGTACGCCCGGATCCAGCACGAGCGGAACTCCGGCTCGTACGTCGCGCCCAACAAGATCACCGTCAGCCAGTGGTTGGACGAGTGGCTGGAACGCAAGCTCCGGGACGTGGAGCCGACCACCATCAGGAGCTACAAGATGGCCCTGGTCCACGTGCACGAGCGCATCGGCCATATCCGCCTCCAGGAGTTGACCGAGGACCACGTCGAGGAGATGGTCGACTGGCTGCTCTCCTCAGCCCGCAGGAAGGGCGGAACGCCCGGTACGGGCCTGCGCCCGTCCACGGTCACCGGGATCCTCGTCCGCCTCCGCGAAGCGCTCGGGCGGGCGGTCGTACGGAAGTTGGTCGCCACGAACGTGGCCGAGTACGTCAAGGTGCCGAAGCAGGCCCGGAAGCAGGACCGCCGGGACAATCGCCGAGAGGCGCCGTGGAACGTGTCAGAGGTGCAGGCGTTCATCCGGGGTATCGAGAACGACCGGCTGTACGCCGTCCTGCTGCTCAGCTTGATGGGTCTCCGCCCGGCGGAGGTCTGCGGGCTGCGGTGGATCGACATCGACCTCCAGCTCGCCACGCTGGAGATCGCGAACACCCGGACCATGATCGGTAACGTGCGGATCTTGGAAAAGGACGCCAAGACAGAGGCCGGGGAACGGTTGTTGCCCCTGCCCTCCAAGCCGCTGGACGCCCTGAAGAAATTCAAGATCCGGCAGGTGGAGGAGCGCCTGTACTCGGGCGGCGGATACAACGACTCCGGCTACGTGGCGGTGGATGCCCTCGGGTGCCCGCTGAACACGCGGAAGCTCCGCGAGCACGCGTACCGAGTCATGGAACAGCTCGCTCAGCGGAAGGTCCGCCTGTACGACGCGCGACATTCCTGCCTGACCTATCTGGCGGTGAGTGGCGTCCCGGACGTGGTCCTCGCCGCGTGGGCCGGTCACACCAATGCGTCCTTCACGAAGGCGCGCTACGTCAAGCCGGACGTGGAGGCCCTGCGGACCGCCGCGTCGGTGTGGGACGGTCTTCACGGCGACGATTCGGAGGCCGCGTTGTGAGAAGTTGTGAGAGACGATCGCTAGTCGATCTTGATTTAAGCCTCTGAGCTGGAACTTCTCAGACTTCGTAGAACAGTAGCGAGATTCTACTGCGCGTCGGCGCAGGTCAGCGCCCCGCACCGGTCTATGCGCGTAGCGCCGTGGGGTGCCCGGGAGTACCCGGGGAGTACGCGGGGTGGGTCCGTTCGTCGTCGGGCCGACCACCGAGGGCCACCCGGAAGTCTTACGGCGGAGATCATCCGGCTCTACCCTTCCGCCGTGAGAACCATGCTCTGGACGGTGCTGGCCGTCGTGTCCGGCGTCATCACCCTGGCCGGCGCCACCGGCATCTTCGTGGCGAAGCACCCCCTGGACATCGCCCTCTCGTGCCTCGTCGCCATCGGCGCCGGGTCCGCGGCCCGATACGCCTGGCGGAAGGCCCAGGGCCCGCGCGACCTCCAGCGCGCCCGCCTCCCCGGCGGCAACGCCCGCCCGGGGCGGTCCCGGCGCCGCTGACGTTCGGACCTGGCACGACTGCCGGTTATCCGTCCGGCTCGGCCCGCGCGAGCTGGTGGAGATCGCGCCAGGCAGGCCCCCTGGCCGGCGGTCGACGCCAAGTTAGGTCATGCGCATGCCGTCATGGCCGAATGCGATCCAGTCGCCCGGACATGATCCCCATAGCGTTTCCCCGACCCGGATCCGCAGACGAGGGGAGGGCACATGCGCGACATCGGATGGCCGGCGAACGACATCCAGTGGGGCTCCTACGACATCAACTGCTAGGACTTGTCCGGCCGATCATGTGCGGAGCCAGATGACGAGGGCTGCTGCAGTGGCTGTGCCGAGGTAGACATAGCCGCGCTTGTCATAGCGAGTGG
>NZ_JARAVK010000102.1:0-31565 GCF_033792765.1 Streptomyces sp. PA03-6a
AGGGTTTGGGGGGGGGGGAGGTGGGGGGGGCGGGGGCGGGCAGACGGACGGCGAGCGCCCCCGGCTGGACCTCGGCGGTGAGCCGGGTGCCGTCGGCGACGACGTCCCCGTCGAGTTCCCGTGCCTGGGACGGGGCGAAGCCGATGTCGATCCGCCGGGCCTGGAAGTACTCCAGCGCCCCGCGGGCCACGGGCGCGCCGGTCGCGGTGCCGCCGCCGCGGCGCCCCGGGCGGTGCGGCAGCATGCGTACCGCCAGGTGCCCCGCGGCGGCCGCCCATCCGGTCAGGCCACGGGGGTTGAGCAGCACGAGGTCCAGGCATCCGCTGTCGGGGCGTGCCCGGGGCAGCAGTGGCAGGCCGCCCTGGAGGACGCCGACGTTGCCGATGAGGACCATCCGCGCCCTGCGCGGCAGTTCCGGGCCGCCGTCCAGACGGATCGCCAGGTGCATGCGCGGGTCGGTGAGATGGCCGACCCCCGACAGGACGTAGGCGCTCCAGCCCAGGCGCGCCTTGAGCCGGACGGAGGCGTCACGGACCATGGCGGCGTCGAAGCCGGCGCCCGCCATGACGGTGAAGCAGGTCGCGGGCAGCCCGTCGCCGTGCACCCGCCCCACGTCGATGCGGGTGGTCCGCCCGGTCAGTGCCTGCTCCAGGGCCACGGCGGGGTCCAGGGGCAGGTGGAGGTTGCGGGCCAGCAGGTTGCCGGTGCCGCAGGGCACGATGGCCATGGCGGTGTCCGTGCCCAGCAAGGGCCCGGCGCAGGCGCGTACGGTGCCGTCACCGCCGCACACGACGACCAGCGCGGTGCCGGGTACCGCGGCCAGTGCCGCGAGTTCCCCGCCGGGGCGCTCCGCCGTGGTGAGGGTCCACTGCTGGTCGGTGTAGCCGTGGCGGTCCAGGACGGCACGCACCTCGTCGGCCAGTTCGCCGGGGCAGGCATGCGGGTGCCGGACGACGACGGCCCGGCGTCCGCCGCCACCACGGGAGCGGGGGCCGGGCGTCCGTCCGTGCCGTCCGCCGGCCGGCGGCAGGGCGCGGGCCATCACGAACAGGGTGCATGCACCGTTGAGGAGACCGCCGATGACGTCACTGGGGTGGTGCATGCCCGCGTACAGCCGCGCCACCGCCACCGCGGCCGGGACGCACAGCAGCAGGACGACCGCCGGAAGCCGCCACGGGCGGCGCGGCCCGCGCGCCGCGAGCACGGCCAGGCCCCCGTACAGGGCGAGTGCGGCCCCCGCGTGCCCGGAGGGGAAGCTCGAGGTCGGCGGTGCGAGCTCCAGGTGCGGCACCTCCGGGCGGGGCCGTTCCACGCACATGGTGAGGAGGACGAAGACCGCCGACTGCGCCGCCACCGCGCCGGCCAGGAAGTACGCCTCCGCCCGCCGCGCGGTGCGCGGCAGTACGAGCAGCGCCACCGCGCACAGCAGCGTCACGGCGATCACGCCCTGGGTACCCGCGACCAGTGACAGCCCCTGCGCCACGGTGACGCCCGCGCCGGTACGGTGCGCGGACAGGGACCGGACGACGCCGTCCTCCGCCGACAGCGGCCACCGGTCCGCCAGGGGGCCCGTCACCAGCGCTCCGAGCGCCACCAGCAGCCCCCACTGCGCGGGCAGCAGCAGCAACCACCGCAGCCGTGCCGGGGCTGCGCCACTGTCGATCCTCATGGCTGCCGTCTTACCCGTCTGGCCCAGGTGACGCGTGACCGGCGACGTCGAGGGTCCGGCTCAGGGCACCTCGGAAGCCGGGCCGCGGACGAGCTGATCACCCATCAGCGCCCGGCGCACCTCCCGCACCACGTCATCGCGCCGCCCAGCCCGCCGGAGCCCCCTCTTGCGCGTCATCGCCTCCAGGTCGAGCTGGAGCGGGGACGGCGGCACGGTGAGGACCGGGCACGAGGCGTGGGCGAGGCAGTGGCGCGCGACCGGGGAGTGCCACGGACCGAGCCCCCGCCTGCGTCCCGCGCCGACGACCAGCAGGTCGCCGTCCCGCTGGGCGATCTTGACGAGGGTCTCGCCCGGGCGGCCCGAGATCGCCAGACCGTCGACGTGGAGATCGTCGGCGGTGGCGGCGAAGACGTCGTTCAGTGTGGCGGTCAGGAGCCGCGCCGCCGCGTTCCGGGCCGACGTCGACGCCGGCCCGGAGCTCCAGGGCGGCGCGCCCGCCTCGTCCCGGGTCCACACCAGTACGGCGAGCAGCCTGCGCCCGGTGAGGCGGGCCTCGGCGCCCGCGCGCTGCAGCGCGACCAGGCTGTTGAGGGAGCCGCTGACGCCGACCACGACCCGCTGTTGTGCCGGCCCTTCCATCGAAACTCCGTCCTCCTGGCCGGATCGCACCTGTCCACGGAGACGACGACGTGTCGGTGCGGTGTGTGATGTAGCGCCGCTCACACGCGCCGACCTGTGACAGCCGTCACCTCACGCCCGGCTGGAGTGCCTCGTCATTCCGGTGAGGTACGGCCCCAGGGCGTGTGCCTTTCGTCCGCGCGACTCCTCCCGGGCCCGGCGCTCCCGAGGAGACGCGCGTCCCACTTCGCTTCGACGGAAGGAAAGAGATGCCCGACCCTCTTGACGCGGACCGCCGGTCCGCGGACGTCAGGTTCGGCATGACCGCGCGGCCGGGAGCCGGCCGATGACGACCCGGCTGCAACAGGCATACCCGGTGCCGCCCGTCGAAGCGGCCACCCGGGGCTCGCGCTGTTCATCATCGCCGCATTCGTGACGCTCACCCTCACATGGTGACGGTCTTCGGAACCGCGAGCCGCGGCGAGGCGGAACACCAGCTGCCGTCCTTCCTGGCACAGGCCACCGCCGCGGACAAGGCCAGGCTGGGCCGGACCGGCCAGCTGCCCGGCCGCTGGGGGCACGAGGTGCTGACCGAGGGCATCTCCTCGGCGCTCCTGACCTCCGCGGCCATGGCGGCCGTCGCGCTGCTGGTCGCACTGCTGCTGATCCGGGTCCGCAGGAGCGACCTGGAGAGCCTCAGCGGCAAGGCGGCGGCCGCGAGCCCGGGGCTGTAGCGGAAGGGGCCCGTAGGGGAAGGGCGCGATCGCCCGGGTCCGGCCGTACGGGGCGCCCCGGGCGATCGGCCGGAAGACGGCTGGGATGCGCCCCGGCCTGTCCCGGACCGGACGGAGCTGGACACGTCCAGCCCGTACGGATAGGGAAGGACCCACGTCGCGAAGCGGCGGGAACGAGGGAAGGCGGAGAAGGGGCCGTGACGCACGGGCACGAGGTTCACGAGGTTCACGAGGTTCACAAGGCGACCTGCGGCCCGTGGCCGCTGTCGACACGCGCCCTGACCCGTGAGGCCGGGCAGGCACGGCGGCTCCTCGCGGCCGGACAGTGGCGCCCCGCCCCCGCGGACTCCGCAGCGGCCGCGGCCGTCCTGGACCGTCTTGCGGCACCGCTCCCGGCCCGGCGGAAAGCGACCGCCCGGACCCGCGCCACGGACCGGGACCGGCGGCTCCAACGCGTCCTGCGCACCACCCTCCACCACCTCGACGCAGGCGCCGTCAGCCCGCGCGCGGCCGCCCTCCTCGCCGGCGTCGCCCGGGCCTTCCTGCCCTGGTACGCCACCCCGAACCCACCAGTGGCAGCGGCCGCGCCCGGATACGGGCGCCCTGCGGGGACGGCAGCCGGCCGGATCCTGCCGGCGACCGACGCGGGCGAGGCCCTGCTCCCCGAGCTGATCGACCTGTTCGCCGCGCTGGCCTCGGCGGGCCCACCCGGGACCGTTCCACACACGCCACCGGTCCGGCCCTGGCAGGTGCGGTACGCGGGCCGCTTCCGACGTCACGGCAGACCCGCCGCCGGGGTGTGGACGGCCGAGACCGTCGGCTGCCCGGCGTGCGGAGGCCGGGACGGCCCGTGGACGGTGACCTGCGACTGGCGCCTGATCCGGCTGGGCTGCCCGTGCGGAGTGACGACCCACGAGCACGGCCTCGCCTTCTCCGAAGTCTGGCTCCTCCTACCGGACGTGTGACGGCTGGTGCGGCATGGCCGGGCCGTGCGCCGGGCTCAGGGGGCAGGGGCGAAGGCGGTCCGCGCCCAGTCGGCGAAGCCGGTCCAGGCGATCTCCGGATGCGCCGCGTGCAGCGCGGGGACGTCGACGCGGTAGCCGGGGCCGTTGAGGAAGGTCCACATCGCGTGCATGTCCGGGTTCCCGATGGCCTCCAGCGGTACGCGCTCGTACCGGACGTCCCGCCCCAGGGCCGCGCGCAGGGCGTCCGCCATCTGCGCGGGCGTGGGTGCGTCGCTGGCCAGTTCGATACGCCGCCCCAGGTAGGGCGCGGGGTTGAGCAGCACCTCGGCCGCGAACGCGCCATGGTCGGCCCGTGCGAGCTGCTGCAGCGGCCTGTCGGCGGGCAGCGGCAGGTCGAGCACGCCGGCGCGGATGCGCTCCG
This sequence comes from Streptomyces sp. PA03-6a, assembly GCF_033792765.1. Taxonomy (NCBI): domain Bacteria; kingdom Bacillati; phylum Actinomycetota; class Actinomycetes; order Kitasatosporales; family Streptomycetaceae; genus Streptomyces; species Streptomyces sp. PA03-6a. The sequence continues at coordinate 4,408 of NZ_JARAVK010000102.1, forward strand.
CGCCGCCGAGGGCGTTGTCGTAGAAGTACGTCGGCCCCAGGATCGTGTGGGGCACATCGCCGGAGGCCAGCTCCGCTTCGATGCGGGCCTTGCTGTCGAAGTGCGGTACGCCGCTCCCCTGGTCGGCGCCGGCCACCGAACTGAACACCAGATGCGGTACGCGCGTCACGCCGGCGGCGGTCAGGATGGCCCGTCCCTGGGCCACCTCGGCGTCCACGCCGGCCTCGAAGGGCGTGGTGAACGCGAAGACCCCCGCCACCCCGTCCATCGCCGCGGCAAGGGAACCGCCGTCGTTCAGGGAGCCCGCCACCACGGTGACGCCCCGATCGGCCAGCCGCCGCGCGGCCTCCCGCTCGGGGTCCCGCACCATCGCGCGCACCCTGGCCCCGCGGTCCAGCAACGCGTCGGTCACGGCCCTGCCCTGTCCGCCGGTTGCGGCAAGCACCAGGATCGGCTCATCAACCATCGGGAAACTCCTTTTTCACGGCCGCAGGGCAATGAACGCCAATGCGCAGTATCCGGCCGCGGCGCATGCACATGCGCGGCAACACGGACGCTTCGGGCCCATCCGCGGGGTGAACTTCACGCCGGGAGGTGTGCGATCAACGGGCGCCCGGCATTGGCCTTTCCACGGCCGTTCTCCGTGGTCACGAACTTCCTTCGTCCCCATGACCCATCACCCGGTGCATGTGTGACACCCCGGATCGCCCCCGGGATACTGGTCGGCCATGGATGAGGTCGAAGTCGTCGTCGCCCATTCCGAGCGCGCGACCCTGCGCGTCGGCGACGTGTTCCTGAAGGTGGACGCCGATCAGGCGCGCATCGACGTCGAGGTCGAGGCGATGTCCCTGGCGCCGGTCCCGACCCCGGAGGTCCTGTGGCGCAAGCCGCCCGTGCTCGCGATCGCCGCACTCCCGGGGACGACGCTTGGGCGCCTCGGCGGGTCGTCGACCGGGGCACCGGCGGCGTGGGCCGCGGCGGGCGCCGCCATCCGGAGGCTGCACGACGCGCCGCTGCCGCCCCGGCCCGGCGGGGCCGGCCGGAGCGTCGTCGCGCTGGCGGCGGAACTCGACGACGAGTGCGAGTTGCTCGTGACGAGCGGCCTCCTGCCCGCTGATCTGGTCACCCGCAACCGCCAGGTCGCCGAGGCCGCGCTCCGGCCGTGGACTCCGGCGTTCACGCACGGCGACCTGCAGATCGCGCACGTCTTCCTCGACGGCGACGAGGTCACGGGCATCATCGACTGGTCCGAGGCGGGCCAGGGTGATGCCCTGTACGACCTCGCCACCTTCACGCTCGGACACGAGGAGCACCTCGACGACGTCGTCGCCGGCTATGGCACCGACGTCGACCTCGACGTGATCCACGCGTGGTGGTCGCTGCGAAGCCTGCTGGTGGTTCGCTGGCTGATCGAGCACGGCTTCGACCCGTTCGCGCCGGGCTGTGAGGTCGACGTGCTGAGATCCCGGAGGTGAGGCTGCCCCGGCCCAACTGCTCGCTGCGGACCTGGAACTGACGCATCGTCATTCCCGGAGGTCCGGAAACCTCCTTTTGCCGGGAGTCGTCATGCGCCGTCCCTGTTGCGCCACGCGTGCAGCTTGTCCGGGTGCATCATGAGCCAGATCCGGCCGATGCGGCCCCCCTCGGTGAGGTCGATCCCGACGACCGCCGCCGTCACGCCGTCCATGCGACCGACGAGGCCCGGGCGGCCGCTGACGTCCTCCACGCGGAAGGAGACTCCCGGCTCCTTCCGCAGGACGTCATGCCGGGGTGGGAGGTCCACTTCGCGGGCCACACCCTGGTGCTCGGTGTGCTCATCCCCCTGCTGGTGTTCCCCGCCGTCCTGGTGGCCATTGGCGCGTACCCGTTCCTCGAGGCCTGGGTCACCGGCGACCGGCGCGAGCACCACCTGCTGGACCGCCCCCGCAACCGCCCGGTCCGCACGGGGCTCGGCGTCGCCTGGCTGAGCCTCTACTTCTGCCTGCTGGCGGGCGGCGGCAACGACCTCTTCGCGACCCACTTCCACCTCTCCATCAACGCGGTCACCTGGGCCGTCCGCGTCGCCGTGTTCGTCGTCCCGGTGGTCTCCTTCGTCGTCACCAAACGCATCTGCCTCGGCCTGCAGCGGCGCGACAAGGACGAACTCCTCCACGGCGCCGCGACGGGGGTGATCCGCCGCCGGCTGCCCCACGGCGAATACGTCGAGGTCCACCGGCCCCTCGACGCCGCCCGGCGTCACGTCCTGGGCTCCCACGAGCAGTACCGGCCCCTGGACCCCGGCCCCAACGAGGACCCGAACGGGCTCCCACGCCGGCGGACCCGCCGCGAACGCCTGAGGGTGCGCCTGTCGCACGCCTTCTACGGGCCCTCGTCGCAGGTGGCCAAGCCCACCGAGGAGGAGATGCGGCACAGCATCGAGCACTGACCGGCGAAGCCGGGGGATACCTGACGGACGGGCGGAGCCCGACGGCCCGCCGGAACCTGGGTTCCGGCGGGCCGTCGGGAGGTCCGGAGACGTGTGGGGTCAGTACGGGCCGATCAGCACTCCACGCAGGGGTCCGTACCCCAGCCCAGGCCGAGCACGTCCTGGTCCCGCAGCGCACCGGAGTAGGCCTGCACCTCGTCCACGTCGCCGTGGAGGTACTCGCCCCAGCCGTCACCGGCCTTGGCCCGGCCGATCTGGAGGGCACCGGTGCTGTGCCAGCCATTGGGGAGGCTCGCGGTCGCCTGGGCGTTGGTGTAACCCTCGGAGAAGAGTTTGATCGTGTCGGTCCCGTCGTCGTAGACCACGGCGAGACGCTGCCCCGGGCCCTCGCCCCCGTCCGCGCCCGTGATCTGGGACACCACCTTCTCGGGGGCTCCGGCCTCGTCCTTCTCCGGCATCACCAGTTGCCAAGCCTTCGTGGCCGGGTCGTAGCGCAGCTTGAACGCGTCGGTGTGCTCGCCGGCCTGCGACAGCACGGTCATCGGGTGGGCCGGTTCGGAGTCCTCGAGGCGGACGACGACGCCGATGGTGAAGCTGTCCCCGGTGTCCACGACCGGCCCGTCGGCGGCGGCGTAACCGGTCTGCCCGTCCAGGCGCAGATGCCCGTTGTCGACCAGTGGCGGCGGCATGTAGCTGCAGTCGGTTTCGACGTCCGGGATGCATGAACTGTCGGAGCCCCGGTAGATCGAAGCTCCCGTGCCGAGCCGCAGCGGCGCACCGTCCGACTGCTCGGGGCTCATCCCGTCCGCCGCGTTCTCCAGCGACCAGTGGCCGAGCAGCTTCGGCTGGCGCCGCCCCAGTTGGGCCACCTCGCCCGGTACCACCACCCGGTCATGGACCTGTACGTCACCGATGTCACCGTGCCACCGGTCACGGTAGCCGGTGGCCCCGCGGGCGCGTCCGATCTGGAACGCGCCGGCGGTCGCGGCGGGAGCCGCCTGCGCGGCGGTGCCGGCCTCGTGGCCGTTGACGTACAACTGCGCGCGACCTGTCTCCGCGTCGTACAGCCCCAGCAGATGGGCCCACTCGCCGGTCTCAGGCGCCCCACCGGACACCTGCGCGCCCGCGATCGCGAACGACCAGGCAGGGCCGGGCTCCTGGCTGCGCAGCCCGAGGCTGAAGCCGGGCTTCCCGTCCGCGTCCTGGCTGGCGACGGTCATGTTCCGGCCGGTCTCGGCGGGCCGCACCCAGGCGCTGACGGCGAAGGTGTTGCTGATGTCGGTGGCCGGGGCGTCCGGGGTGAGGAAGCCGTGGCCGCTGCCGTCGAGGCTGACGGTGGCGGTCGCTCCGGTGCCCGCGGGCGCCGGGCCGCCGAAGGTGACGCCGATACCGGCGCGTGCGGCGGTGCCCGTCTCTGCGGAGGCTGAACGGGAGCTTGCCGGGTCGTCCAGCTTCCAGCGGGCGACAGGGGGACGCCCGGTCTTCACGTTGAAGTCGTACCGCGACTCCCCGCTGCTCCGGCCCGACCGGTCGATCGCGCGGACCCTCAGGGACTTGGGTCCTGCGGTGAGCGGCAGGTAGGGAATGGTCACGGCTGCGCCCGGCCGCGCGGCGGAGACGGTCGCGTACGGCCCGCCCGTGAAGTCGTAGGTGTACGCCACCACGTCGTCGGAGGGCGAGTCCATGGTGAAGTGGCCGTAGACGCCCACCCCGTCCACCCGGAACACTTCGTCGGGGTTGGGGTATTCGGGGGAGCTGATCTCCGCCTTCTCGGGGTTCACGTCGTCGTACACGAACGAGCAGACCGCGCCGTCACCCTCGTCGCTCCACGGGGAGGCCGCCTTGGTGTCGTTCGCGCGGACGTGCCAGGAGACGACCGTGTTCGCCGGGATGTCGCCCGGCATCGTCCAGTAGAAGCGCGACCCTGACGACAAGGTGATGGTGGTGTAGGTACGGCGCTGCTCCACTCCTGCCGCATCCGTCCACCAGGCTTCGAACTCACCGTTGACCGGGCTGGATTCGCTGGGCTGGTTGTCCTCCTCGGGGTCGTACAGCAGGGCGCTGAGCCTGGGCGGCTGCAAGACGTACGGCATGTCGTCGCCGGTCGCGCAGGGCTTGTTCTGCGACTGGAGGTCCTGGACCAGCGGCTGCTTCGGCGGCAGGTTGTCCACCGCATGCGCCGTGCCGGTCGCCGTGGCAAGCAGCGCCACCGCACAGCCCGCCACAACCATCCGTCTGTGTACGCCCGACCTTGCGAACCTGGCCAAGTGGCCCTCCCCTGTGAGTGCTCGAAGCTCGTGGATCACACGAGCCGCATGAAGCTAACAGAGATCACTGACAGCGCAGAAAGGCTTTTCCTTTGTTTCGGGCACTGGCGTCAGATACCAACTCCGGTAAGGCGAACACTTGGTGGAAACGTCGGGGCCGCCAGGTTAATCAAGGGTTTCCGAAATGATGATTTCCACGACCACGGACCTGCGTCGCGCCCTGAGGAATCCTGCACCCTGCGCGTCGGCGACCGTGATCTCGATCCGGCGGACCTTGTCCCGGTAGATCTCGTGGTCATGGCCGAGGTCGCCGTACAGAGACCGGGGGCGGCGCAGTGGCCGGCCGCGCGTGCCGCGGATGGGCGGGGCGGCCTGGACCGGCGGGATCGGTCGGGTGACGCCGTTGCGGTTGGCGCCGGTGGGCATTGCCGCGAGCGGGATGCCGCGCGCCTCGACAACCATGTGGTGCTTGCTGCCGGCCTTGCCCCAGTCCACCATGGACGGACCGAGGCGCCGCCCGCCCTTCATCAACTCCCAGCGGATCGCGGTGTACAGCAGGCACGAACAGGATCCCGCACAGCACCTGGCGACGACCCAGACGCCCATGACCCGGACGCCGCGGAGCACATGGGACGACCGTTGGCGGCACTGACACACCGTCATTCCCGGAGGTCCAGAGACCTCCGTTGTCAGGAATCCTAGGCCCAGGCGGCCAGCTTGTCCGGGTTCAGCGTGATCCACACGTCGGTGATCCGCGATCCGGCGACGTGCAGGGTGACGACGGCGACCACGGCTCCGTCCACCCGGCAGACCAGCGCGGGGCGGTGACCTGCGTTCTCCAGGGTCATGAGGGCCGTGGACAGACGGCCCTCCTTACGGGACGCGCCGATGAGGTAGCGGGCGGTCCTGTCCGATCCGTGGATGGGCTTGAGAGCTGCACGGACGTGTCCGCCGCCGTCCGCCCGGGCGGTGACCTGCGGGTCCAGCAGGGCGATCAGGCGGTCGAGTTCGCCGGTCTGGCACGCCCGCTTGAACTCGCGGACCAGTCGCCGGTACTCCTGCTGATCCGCCTCGTGCCTGCGCGCGGAGGTGATGCTGCGGCGGCCCGCCACGGCCAGCGCGCGGCAACTCTCGGCGCTGCGGCCGACGATGGCGGCGATCTCGACGAAGGACACCTTGAAGACGTCGTGCAGGACGAAGCTCACGCGTTGCGCCGGCGTGAGGGCCTCGAGCAGGACGAGCATCCCCATGGTGACGGAGTCGTCCAGGGCGACCCGGTCCGCGGGGTCGTCCATGTGCGCGGACGTCCGTACGCTGCTCCACGCCGAGCTGTCCGGCAGCGGTTCGGGCAGCCACTCGCCCGTGTACCTCTCCCTGCGTACGCGGGCGGAGCCGAGGTGGTCAAGGCAGATCCGGCCGGCCACGCGGACCAACCAGGCCGTGGGGGACTTGATGCCTGCCCGGGCCGAGGGGGACATGGCGTACCAGCGGGCGTAGGTCTCCTGGACGGCGTCCTCGGCGTCGTGCGTCGATCCGAGCATCCTGAAGGCCAGCGCCATCAGCATGGGCCGGTCCTTCAGCGCCGGGTTCGGGCGGGTGCCCGGTCGTCCCGCGTCCTTGCCCCGCATGAGCATGAGTTCCTCTGGACGAGGAGGCACCCTGTGCGGCGGCGCAGGGCCTCCATGAGTGTCGTGCTTTTTTTCGTGCAGGCGGTGAGGGAAGCCGGTGAGCCGTCGTGTGGAGTGGCTCAGGCGGCGGTTCCGCTCGCCCCTCTGAGTCGCTCACGGGCGGCGCGGTGCCGCATCGCACGCCGTTCGCTCTCTGTGGTGCCGCCCCAGATGCCTTCCATGGGGCCGGTTTCCACCGCCCACTCCAGGCACCGGGCGGTGACGGGGCACCGCCGGCACACTGCCTTGGCCTCGCCGATCTGCGCCATGCCCAGGCCGCTGCCGCTGATCGGGAAGAAGAGTTCCGGATCCTCGTCGCTGCACGCGGCGGCGTCGCGCCAATTCATGGAAGCCTCCTCATAGGTGGTCATGTCAGCTCACCGTTCGCGGCCGTCCCGCGGCCAAGGGCCCGGCCCCGACCGGACGGTAAGTGCCATGTCTGGATGCTATGGACGAGCGCGCCATGACGTCCAAGACCGATATCGGAAGGCGTCGATAGACACAGCCTATGGTCGCGATCCGCACATCCCGTGAAGGCGTGCGCCTCCACATAGGTACGACGAAGCAGGCCGCCGGAATGTGACGTACGGGCCCCGGCCGGGCCCGTCGACGTCGAATTGCAGGGCGTCTTGGAGGTCGGGGCCACCAACTCGGCCGCAGAATTGTCCTGCGGATATGTCGTGAAATTGGACCACACTCCTGCGCGTCCGACTGCGTAGCCTTGCGGGCATGGACGTGCACGTGCACGGACCACCACCCGCGAACCACGAAAGCCGCGCAGCCGCGACGCACCGCACCTCGGGGGTCGGAGAAGGAATGATCGATGACCAGTACCTCTGAAACGGCGACGTCCGAAGCACACGGGGCCTCCGCGCCGGGCGGCGCGGCGACGGCCCTCCTCGACGCGGAGGGAACCGTGGCCGGTTGGTCGCAGGCCGCCCAGCGGCTCGTCGGCTACTCGGCCGTGGAGATGGTCGGCAGGCCCGCCCGCGCGTTGCTCGTCGACGGCGACGCCCGAACGGAAGCGCCCGCGAAGGAGCAGATCCGCCACCGGGGCCGCTGGTCCGGCGTCGCGCGGATCCGTCACCGCGACGGCCACGGCATCGACGTGCGCCTGACGGCACAGTCGCTGGCCGGCCAGGACGGCCGCACCCATTGGCTCGTCTCGGCTGCCGAGAAGTCCTCGCCCCCGTCGTGGACGGCGGACGGCCCGGCGCCGGCGGAGCCGTCCCCGGCCGGGGTCGCCGTGCCCGGCCGTCTGCCGATCGGCATCGCGATACGTGACACCCAGGTCCGTTGCATCTGGGTGAACGACGCCCCGGGCTTCGAGAAGGGCGTCCCGCCCCCGCATCTGCCGGGGAGCCCGCCCCAGGCGGTCCCCGGCGCGCAGGCGGAATCGCTCGAGGCGGTCATGCACCGGATGCTGGAGAGCGGCGACCTGGTGATCAACGGGGGCTACCAGGCCCCCGTGCAGACGCAGACGCAGACCCAGGCACCGCCGCAGGCCCAGCGGGAGTCCCCCACGGCCGCCTCCCTCTTCCGTCTCGACGACGCGCAGGGCCACGCGCTGGGCGTGTGCACCGTGAATACCGACGCCACCGACAGCCGCCGTGCGCAGGAGCGTCTGAGGATCCTGGACGAGGCGGGCAAGCGCATCGGCACCACCCTGGACGTGATGCGGACCGGGCAGGAGCTGGCCGACCTCGCCGTGCCGACCCTCGCGGACTACGCCACCGTCGACCTCGCGGAGTCCGTCCCGCTGGGCGACGAGCCGCCCGTCCGCCCCGGCTCCGAGGACGGCGGACGGACCCCCGCCGTCCGCCGCGCCGGCCTGGCCTCGGTCCAACCGGGGGCGCCCGAGTCGCTGTTCGCCCGGGGAGAGCCGGTCTCCGCACCGCCGGCATCGCCGTTCACGGGAGTGCTGCACTCCGGCAAGGCCCACCTGGAGCCGGTGCTGAACGCCTCCCCCGGTACATGGCTGGACCACAACGACGCGGCGCGCGCCGCCAAGATCCGCGAGCACCGCATGCACTCGCTGATGCTCGTCCCCATCCGCGCGCGGGGCGCCGTGCTCGGCGTGGCGACGTTCATGCGGACCAGGGATCCCCGGCCGTTCGTGGACGAGGACCTGTTCCTGGCCGAGGAACTCGTCCGCAGGGCCGCCATCTCCCTGGACCAGGCCCGCCAATACGCGCGTGAGCACTCCGCCGCCCTCGCCCTGCAGCGCCATCTGCTCCCGCGCCACGCCACGGGCGGTTCCGCCGCGGACGTGGCCTGGCGCTACCTGCCCGCCGACAGCCACCACGGCGTCGGGGGCGACTGGTTCGACGTCATCCCGCTGTCCGGCGCCCGCGTGGCGCTGGTCGTCGGGGACGTCGTCGGACACGGCATCAACGCGGCGGCGACCATGGGTCAACTACGCACCGCCGTGCACACCCTCACCGACCTGGACGTGCCGGCGGACGAGCTGCTGGCCGCCCTCGACAAGCAGGTCACCCACCTCACCGAGGCGGAGACCGGCCCGGGCGGTCCCCCGGCCGGCACGACCATGACGGCCACGTGCCTGTACGCCGTCTACGATCCGGTCACACGGCTCTGCACGCTGGCGCGGGCCGGACATCCCCCGCCCGCGATCGTCGACCCGCACGGCGGCGTCACCTTCCTCGACCTGCCCGTGGGAGCCCCGCTCGGCCTGGGTCTGGTCCCCTTCGAGTCCGTCACTCTGGAGCTGCCCGAGGGCAGCGTGCTCGCCCTCTACACCGACGGCCTGATCGAGGACCGCGCGCACGACATCGACGTCGGCATGGACCGCCTGGCCGCGACCCTCGCGCGACCGGGCCTCCCGCTCGAGGACCTGTGCTCGTCCGCGGTGGGCTCGCTGCCCGACGGCACACCGAACGACGACGTGACCCTGCTCCTCGCGCGGACCCGTTCCCTCAGCCCGGGCCACGTCGCGTCATGGCGGTTCCCCGGCGACGCGGCCGTCGTCAGCCGTGCCCGGTCGCTCGTCACCCGCCAACTGGCCCGCTGGGGGCTGGACGACCTGGCCGAGTCCACGGAGCTAATCGTCAGCGAGCTGGTCACCAACGCCGTCATCCACGGCGGCGCAGGCTGCGACAACGACCGGACGATCGGGCTGCGGCTGATCCGGCACGCGGTCCTGACCTGCGAGGTCTCGGACTCCAGCCACAGTCACCCGCTGCTGCACCGCCCCACCGCCACCGACGAACACGGCCGCGGGCTCTTCCTCGTCGCGCAGTTGTCCCATGCCTGGGGAGCCCGCCACCTTCCGGACGGCAAACTCGTCTGGGTCGACCAGCAACTGCCGCCGGGGGCCGGCGCATCGCCGTGATCAAGGGCGCGACTTCAGGGCGTCCGATTTATGCAAAAATGTTAGCACCTATTGCACCTTGCGGCTTATCAGCGCTACGCTGCACGGACATCCTTCAATAGCACCAGCCGGGGGGCCTCCGGACGCTGCGGAGGCCACCGCCTCCGACGCCCCACCGACACGTGAGGCGTCCTCGGAGCCCCCCGCGCATACGCCGAGGCCGGTGGCGAGCGGTCGCCAACTCCCGCTCCGCGAGCCGGAGCAGGACACACGCCCCGCGCCACCAGGAACCCCGGCGACCCGCCGACGTTCACGACGCCACCCCGTGCGTCGCTGACCGGGCCCCGCATCCAGCAGGCCCGTCCGATCGGCATCACCCTTCGCTCTGGCACCACCAGTCCCAGCGCCACCTCCACGCGCCGTGCTGCGCACGAAGCACCGCGCCCCCGCACAGCAGGAGAACCACCCGTGACCCTCACCGGCGAGAACACCGTGCAGCAACTGCTGATCGACGGCGTCTGGCAACAGGCCGCCAGCACGCACACCTTCACCGCACGCGACCCGTTCACCGGCGACATCGCCTCCCAGGCCGCGGCCGCCCTCTCGGCGGACGTCCTGCGGGCGGCCGATGCCGCCGACCGTGCCTTCCCCGCCTGGGCGGCGCTGCCGCCCAACGAGCGCCGCCGCATCCTGTGGGCGGCCGCCGACGCACTCGAAGCGCGAGCCGAGGAGATCTCCGAGGCGATCACCGTCGAGATGGGCGGCCCCGCCCCATGGGGCCACTACAACACCTCGGCCCTCGCGGAGAAGTTCCGCTACGCCGCGAGCGCGGTCCACGACGGCCTCACCGGCGAGCTCATCCCCTCCGAGGCACCCGGCCGCACCTCCATCGCGATCCGCAAACCGGTCGGCGTGGTCGCCTGCATCATCCCGTGGAACGCCCCGGCGCTGCTCGTCGGCAACTCGGTCCCCTACGCGCTGGCCGTGGGCAACACCGTCGTGATGAAGGCGTCCGAGCAGACCCCGCGCACCCACGGCCTGGTCGCCGAGTGCCTCACCGAGGCCGGGCTGCCCCACGGGGTGTACAACCTCGTCACCAACGCGCCCGAGGACGGCCCCGAAGTGGTCGACGCGCTGATCGCCCACCCGGCCGTACGGCGGGTGCACTTCACCGGTTCGAGCCGGGTGGGCCGCATCATCGCGCAGCGGGCCGCCGCGCACATGAAGCAGGCGATACTCGAACTCGGCGGCAAGGCCCCCGTCCTGGTCCTCGCCGACGCCGACCTCGACCGGGCGATCAGCGCCACGGCCTTCGGCGCCTTCGCCAACTCCGGCCAGGCGTGCCTGTCCACGGAACGCATCCTGGTCGACCGCAGCATCGCCGAGGAGTTCACCCGGCGCCTGGCCGCCGTCGCCGCCACCGTCACCTGCGGTGACCCGCGCGACCCGCACACCGCGCTCGGCCCGGTCGTCGGACCGGACAGCATCGATCGGCTGTCCGACCTGGTCCTGGACGCGGTCACGGCCGGCGCGCGGCTCCTGGCCGGCGGGACGTCGGACGGTCCGTGCTTCGCGCCCACCGTACTGGCCGACGTCACCCCGGAGATGCGCGTCTACCGCGAGGAGTCCTTCGGCCCCGTCGTCGGCGTCATCTCCGTCGACGGACCCGAGGAGGCCCTGCGCGTGGCCAACGACAACGACTACGGGCTCACCTCGGCCGTCTTCACCCGGGACATCCCCCTCGCCCTCGACCTCGCCAAGCGCATCAACGCCGGCATGTGCCACATCAACGGCAGCACGCTCGACGACGAGGCGCAGATGCCCTTCGGCGGCGTCAAGAACAGCGGCTACGGCAAGTCCGGTGGGCGCGCCGGCCTGGAGGAGTTCACCGAACTCCAGTGGATCACCATCGAAGGTTCCCGGCCGCCGCGCTACCCCATCGCCGAATGACGTGCCCCCCTTTTTGGCACCACACGATCGACCCACCAGGAACGGACAGGAAATCGATGACCGACACCTACGACTACGTCGTCGTCGGCGGCGGGACGGCCGGCTGCGTGATCGCGGCACGGCTGTCCGAGCGCGAAGGCTCACGCGTCCTGCTGCTGGAGGCGGGCACGGCGCAGACCTCGGCCGACATGACCTCGCCCCCGGCCTGGCCGGCCCTGCTCCGGACGTCGGCGAACTGGGGGGACACCACCGTCCGGCAGCGGGCGAGCGGCACCACCGTCCCCCTCGCCCGCGGGCGCACGCTCGGCGGCGGATCCGCCATCAACGCGATGAACTTCCTCCGCGGCCACCGCTCCAGCTACGACGCCTGGGCGGAAGCCGGCCTGGAGGGCTGGGGGTTCGACGGGCTGCTGCCCTACTTCAAGCGCAGCGAGAACCTCTCCGGACGGGATCCGGCCCTGCGCGGGGTCGGCGGCCCCCTGACCGTCGGGCTCCCCCAGTCCCCGAACCCGGTCGTGGCGGCCATGCTCGACGCGGCGGCCGAGACCGGTCACCGGCGCGCGACCGACATCGGCGGCGGAGCGGAGGAGGGATTCGGCTGGTCCGACCTGAACGTCGTCGACGGCAGGCGGCAGAGCGCCGCCGACGCCTACCTGGCCCCCGTCCTGCACCGTCCCAACCTGACCGTGGTGACCGGTACCCGGGTCCTCCGGCTGCACATCGGCGGCGGGCGGTGCAGCGGGGTGGAGTACGGCGCCAGGGACGGCACCGTATCGCTCGTCCGGTGCTCGGGCGAGGTGGTCCTCACCGCGGGCGCCATCGGATCGGCGCACCTGCTGATGCTCTCCGGAGTCGGCCCCGAGGGGCACCTGCGCCGCACCGGCGTCGACGTCGTGGTGGACCTCCCGGGCGTCGGGGAGAACCTGCACGACCACCCGATCGCCAACCTCATCTACCGGGCGGCCCGTCCGGTCCCGGAGGGCGCCAACAACCACGGCGAGGCGTACGGCCTGGTGCGCAGCGGGCCCGGGCTCGACGGCCCGGACCTCCAGGTGCTCTTCGTCGACGCGGCGGGCCACATACCCGTCCCCGACGCGCCCGCGGCGGGGCAGGGTTACACCATCTCCGTCTCCTCGATACGGCCCCACAGCCGCGGGAGCGTCCGCCTCGCGAGCGCCGACCCGGACGTCCTGCCGCTCGTGGACCCCGACTACTACGGCGACGAGCGGGACCTGGCCGCCGTGGTCCGGGGGCTTCGCCTGGCGCGGGAGATCGGTCAGGCGGACGCGCTCGCCGAGTGGCGCGGGCACGAGGTCCGGCCGGGGCCCCAGGTCACGGACGACGCCGGCCTGCGGGACTACGCGCTCAGGACCCTGTGCTCGTACATGCACCCCGTCGGCACCTGCCGGATGGGCCACGACGGCGGCTCCGTCGTCGACCCCGCCCTGCGCGTGCACGGCGTCGACGGCCTGCGGGTCGCCGACGCCTCCGTCATCCCCTCGATCCCCTCCGCGAACACCAACGCCACCGTCTACGCGATCGCGGAACGCGCCGCCGAGTTGCTGCGGTCCTGAAGGGCGCCGGCGGGCGACTACCGGGACACCCCGGACGTGACGGGGCCGAGTCCGCTCGGCAGATGCCGGACGGCGACCGCCACCGCCTCCCGCGCGGTGGCGGTCTCGGTGAGGACCTCCCGGTCGGCGAAGGCTCCGCGGACCGTGAACCGGTCGACGTCATACGCGCGCAGGCACGGCCCGGTGACGGTCAGGTCCGGGCGGGTGGTGGTCGAGAAGTACAGCACCCACCTGTCCCTGAAGGGGTACAGACCCCTCAGCGCCGGTTCGGCGTACGCCCTCTCGACCAGCGCCCGGTATCCGGGCACGGCCACTTCCCCCGCCTCCTTGCGCAGGCCCTGCCACTCGGACTCGGCCAGCCGCACGGGATCGCCGTCGGGCACCTCGAACCGGCCGGTCATGAGCACGAAGGGCGCCACCCGGCGGATGTCGCTCAAGGACGCCCCCTCGTGCCACGCCCGCGCGGCCCTCGCGAGCTGCCCCAACTCCTCGGCGCGTCCCCAGATCAGCGGCACGCCCTGCGACGCCTCTCCGCCACGGATCCACCACTCCCGCGCGAACTCGGACGCGTCGATCCGCAGGGCACCGCGGTGCGGCACCCTGCTCTCGACGGCGGCGTGGGTCAACGCGTCCGCGGACGGGGCGGTCACGGGGAGGGAGAAACCTTCCTCCGCCGCCACGGCTCGCAGCGCCTGGGCGAGACCGCCCCGACTCGCGATGTCGGGAAAGAGATCGGCTGGATCACGTTGCTGGGCCACGGCTTCCGATTCTGCCGCCGCCGCACGACGGTTGACGACCGATCAGCCGGCGTAGAGGCTCTCGATGTTGTCGTGGAGCTGGTTGGCCAGCGGCGGAGCGGTGTAGGTGTCGGTCATGACCTCGATGTAGCAGCCCGTGCCGGCCTTCGCCGCCGCATCCATGGCCTGGTCGAGCTCGGCGAGGGTCGAGACGCGGGCGGTGAACCAGTCCTCGCAGCCCAGGGCCTTCGGCAGTTCGGAGTAGCGCCAGTTGGCGAGGTCGTTGTAGGCGATGTCCGGGTGCTTGCACAGAAGACGCTCGATCAGGTAGCCGTGGTTGTTCAGCACGAACACCACCGGGCGCAGCCCGTACCGCCCGAACTGGCTGATCTCCTGCGCCGTGAGCTGGTGCGAACCCTCGCCGGTGATGAGGACGACGCGCCGGCCGTCCTGGGCGGCGACGGCCGCGCCGACGGCGGCGGGCGTGGCCCAGCCGATCGAGCCCCACAGGGTCTGGTTGTGGAAGGTGGCACCGCTGGGCAGCTGGGCGAACGCCAGGCCCATGGAGACCGTTCCGGTCTCGGCGACCAGGATGTCGTCCGGCTTGAGGAAGTCCTCCCAGCGGGGGTAGAGGTTCTCGGCGGTGATGGAGTCGCCGCCGCTGCCTCCTGCCGGGGCCATGCGGGTCACCCGGGCCTCGAAGTGCGGCCACTGCTTGCGGGGCAGCTTCTCGGTGAGCGCGACGAGCAGGTCCTTCATCTCCACGCTCTGGTAGGTCATGCCGTCGACGCTCACGTGGTGGTGGCGGATGTCGATCGTGCGACCGGGGTCGAGGTCGGCGGTGAACGCGCCGCTGTTGAAGTCGTGCATCAGCGCACCGACCAGGATGACGACGTCGCTGCCCTCGACGAAACGGCGGACGCCCTCGTTCATGAGCTTGCCGTCGTACATGCCGCAGTAGCCGCGCTGTTCCTCGTTGAGGACGCCCTTGTCGGCCATCATCGTCGCGAAGGGCATCCCGGTGGCGTCCAGGAACCGCTGCAGTTCCGGTCCGAGGCCGGAACGGGCGGCGAGCACCCCGGGCAGGGCACAGGCGCTCCCGGCCCGGCCGAGCATGTCGGCGACGGCCCGCACGGCGGCGTCCAGTTGCGCGGGGTCGCTGGCGGGTGCGGGGATCGGCCGGGCCGATCCGACCACGGGCATCTCCGCCAGGTCGGCGGGGAACGCCATGTAGACCGGGCGGCGGTGGTAGGCCGCCGCCGCGATGAGCCGCTCGGTCTCGGACGCGACGTTCTGCGGTGTCATGATCGCGCTCGCGCACACCACGGCGTCGGACATCTTCAGGAAGAGGTCGAACTCGCCGTTGCCCAGGGTGTGGTGGACGACCGAGCGGTGCGCCTGCACGGGCATCTTGGGCATGCCGACCAGGTGGAACACCGGCAGGTGGTCGGTGTACGCACCGGCGATGGCGTTGATCGCGCTGAGTTCGCCGACCCCGTAGGTGGTGCTCACCGCGCCCACACCGTGCACGCGGGCGTAGCCGTCGGCGCTGTACCCCGCGTTGAGCTCGTTGCAGCTGCCGATCCACTGGATGTCCGGGTGCTGGGAGATGGCGTCGTTGACGGGGAAGGCGTAGTCGCCCGGGACGCCGAAGACATGACGCACGCCGATGTCCCGCAGCCGGTTCAGGACATGCTGGATGACGGTGGTGGACATGGGGAGGTTCCTTTCCTGGTGACGGCACTACCGCCCCAGGGCGCCGTCTCCGGTGGAGTCGGTGGCGGCCTCGCCGGGCGGCGCGCATTGCGGCGGGCACCACGGGAAGGGCCACCGCCAGTGCCACAGGTGAAGCAAGCCGGGCTTTTCGCCCCCGCAACATGCTGTCCGCATCCCCCACAGCCCGCAACCGGAGCCATCCGGCCCACCAGCTGCGCGAACGGCCCGCCAGCTGCGGCAACGCCGCCGCACGAGGTAGCGCCGCACCCGCCGCACCCCAGCCCCGTGCAGCGCGCAGCGCGCAGCCGCCCGGACCCGACACCGCTCGAGGAGCCGCCGTGCACGAGTTCGCAGCAGTCCTCGCGGGTGCGCCCATGTCACCCCGCGGTGAGGCCGTCATCATGCTGTTCACGGGCCTGGGGATGACCGTGGCCGGCCTGCTCGGAATCCGGCACACCGCTTCCGGGTGGCGTACGACGAGCAATCGCAGCAGGATGCCCACGACGCCCACGGATGGGTGCCCGCACCCACCTCGGCCACACGCAAGGCCTCGCGCATCAAGACGGAGATCGGCGGCTCGGTCTTCACGATCGCCGGCCCGACGCTCGCGGTCATCGGGGCCCTTCGCCTCATCGAGCAGTAGGCGGATCCGGCTCCGCCGGACGCACGTGCCGACCGTATGATCCGCGCATGATCGACCAGACGGCCCTCAGGAGATGGGGCAGGGCAATCGACTGGGCGGGACTGATCCCGTCAGGGCTCCTGCTCTTCACCGGCGTACGGGAGTACCGCGACGGCGGGTCCATCGGATGGCCCGTCGCCGGAGCGTTGCTGGTCCTGGCGAGCTGCTGGACGGTCTACCGCGGGATGTCCCGCAGACGGGGCGAGGCCGGCAGGCCGATGCCCTGATCGGCGGTCGCGGGTTCCCTTGTGGTCGGGGCTCCCCTCCTCGGCGTAGGAGGCGACCAGACGGTGACCGGGGGTGCGCGGGACAATACCGCGCCCCCGCGGGGTGCCGTCAGGCGGCGAGCCGCGAGGCCGCCTCCTCCCACCTGCCGGGTTCCGGAAGCTCTTGGTCGCCGTGGCCGTCCGGCCGGTACCAGCCGCCGCCGGTGAGCCAGGTCCCGAGCCAGTCGGCCAGGCTCCGCTCGTCGACGAACCAGCCGTCCGACCAGTCACCGGTGTCGGCGTTCGGCTCGAAGATCAGGACGGTGCCGCTCCCGCTCCGGCAGTCCACCGCGCCGTACACGCCGCAGCCCCAGTCGAGGATCGGCAGTACGCCCTCGGGCCAGTGCGGGGAGGCCGCAGCCTGCGATTCCGCCCGCTGGGCCTGGTACACGCCCACCGCACTGCGCCCCTGCCCGTCCAGAGGGAACAGCTCGTACCCGGGCCCGAAGCCGCCGTCGGCCACCTCCGTGTAGAGCCGGGCGAGCAACGGCGGTATCGCGAAGCCGAGAAGGGCTTCAGCCTCCGCCACCTGCGCGGCCCGGGCAGGCGCGGGCAAGGCCCCGGTGGTGGCGCCGGCCTCCGCCGCCACGCGGACCACCAGGTCGTCGGCCAGGTCGTCGGCTTCGATCATGTGGCGATCGTGACAGGCAGGTCCGACAAGCGGTGTCCCCGAGCGACCCGGGGGGGGCACCTGCTTGCTTCGGCAAGTAGCCCCCATATAGTTGTGCCGACAATCATTTCCGGGTCCAGGTCAGCACGCCGGCCCGGGGAGTCGCACCGCGACGACGGTCCGCCCACCGCGGCCACGCACGTGGCACAAGCACACAGGTGATCTCGATACCCATGCGCATCCTCATGTTCAACACCCCCCTGACCGGCCACTTCCTGCCCCTGCTGCCGCTCGCCCGGGCGTTGCGCACGCAAGGGCACACCGTTGCCTTCGTCTCCGCCGACGCCATGGCCGGCCCGGTCGAGGCGCAGGGTTTTGAGCTGATCCCCGCCGGTCCGACCGTCGACGTGGCGATCGCCGAAGCGTCCCGCCGCAGCGGTGCCGACATGGCGTCGAATCCTTCGCCGGCGCTGGTCGCCGAGTTCTTCGCCGGGGCACGCGTCGACCTCTCCATGGACGAGGCCCTCGCAGGGGCGCGCACGTGGGAGCCGGACCTGGTCGTGTCGGAGCACTGCGACTTCGTGGGGCCGCTGGTCGCCGCGGTGCTCAAGGTGCCGTCCGCGGTGATGGGCATCGACCCGGCGCTGGAGCCCGAGGCCCTGGACGCCCTGGCCGCGACGGCGCAGTCCCGTTACCTCGACCGCGGTCTGCAGGCCCCGGCCCACGCGCCGTCCGGCCGCTGGCTGCTGGACCTCTGCCCGCCCGGCCTGCAGCGCGGCGGCGCGCTGCCGCCCCTCGAACGGATGGCGCTGCGGCCCGAGCCCCACCAGGGCCCCGAGGGCACGCCGCGCGCGATCAGGGTCCCCGGTACCGGCCGGCCCCGGGTGCTCGTCAGCCTCAGCACCGTCTCCGGCAGGGCCTCCACGCTCGGTCCGCTGCTCCGGTCGCTGAGCGTCCTGGACGTCGACCTGGTCGCCACGACCGGAGGCGCCCCGGTCGACGACCTCGGGCTGGAGCCGGGCAGGGTCGAGCTGGTGTCCTTCGTACCGGCCGCGGAGTTGCTGGACGGCGTGTCGGTCGTCGTGCACCACGGCGGTTCCGGCAACACGTTCGGGGCGGCGGCGCGCGGGATCCCGGCCGTCGTCGTCCCGGGTGCGGCGGGACAGCAGCGTCAGGCGTTCCGGCTCCAGGCCGCGGGAGCGGGCGTGGCGATGCCGATCGGCGAGCAGGGGCCGGAAGCGGTCACCGCCGCGGTCAGCCGCGTGCTCGCCGAGCCCGCGTTCACCGCGGCGGCGGAGCGCCTGCGTGACGAGATCGCCGCGATGCCCTCGGCCTCGGAGGTCGCGGAGCGCCTCACCGCCGCCGCAGCGGCATAGCGCGCAGCGCGTGAGGGCCCGTCGGACGGCTCACGGGCCCTCACGCCGTCCGGACCCCGCCACCACCGCACCGCCGCAGTCCCTGGTCACTTGCGGAACAGCAGCACGAACACGCCGAGGACCACGCCGAGGACCACCGCGGAGACGCCGTGGCCCACCCGGTGCGCGCGCACGCCCGGAAGGTGGCGGTCGAACGCGAAGCGGCCGGGCCCGCCGACGGCCAGCGTGGTGGCCAGCGCGGCGATGAGCAGTTCGTACTCCACCCCCGTCGGGGCGAAGAACCCGCCGCCCCACTTCACGGCGACGGCGTTGACCATGACGCCCACCACCGCCGCCCCGGCGAGCGGGGTCAGCAGCCCGAGGGCGAGGCCCACGCCCCCGAGCACCTCGCTGAGCCCCGCCAGCACGGCCATCGCCTTCCCGGCCGGGTAGCCGCCGGAGGTGAAGACGCGTCCTGCGCCGTCGAGGCCCACCCCGGAGAACCAGCCGAACAGCTTCTGGGCTCCGTGGCTCGCCATCGTCAGCCCGAGCACCAGCCGCAGGAGCAGCAGCCCGGCGTCATGGACGTACGGCGGGACGCCGAACTCGGCGGTGGCGTGGGAGCCGGAGCGGGTCAGTGTGCCGAGGGGGGAAGCGGACATGTCTGAGGCCCTTCGTGGGGTTGCCGTGTGCGGCCTGCGAGCCGGACGTCGCGACGGGCGGCCCACCGCACGGCCGATCACGGCAGCAGCGTGACGCCCTGCGGCGCCGTCCGGCACGCGGCACGCCGGACGTTAGGTCCATGGGGGTCGGATGCCGTGCCACCGATGGCCCCACCCCGTCCCTCCCCTGGCAGGATCTCCGGGTGACCTCCTTGTTCCTGATGGTCGGCCTGCCCGGGGCCGGGAAGACCACCGTGGCCCGGCGGCTCGCCGGGGAACACGGCGCGCTGCGCCTGACGCCGGACGAGTGGATGATCCCGCTGTTCGGCGCATCCGAGGCGGACGGGAAGCGCGACGTGCTGGAAGGGCTGCTGCTGCGGCTCGCGCTGGAGGCGCTGGCGCTCGGGACCGATGTGGTCCTGGACTTCGGGTGCTGGTCGCGTGACGAGAGGTCGGCGATCCGCCGCCTGGCGGAATCCGCGGGCGGGTCCTGCCGCCTGGTGTACGTACCGGTGGACCACGAGACCCAACGGGCCCGCGTCGCCCGGCGCCAGGCCACGACACCGGAACGGACCTTCCCGATGAGCGAGGCGGACCTCCTGCACTGGCGGGCGCTGTTCGAGGAGCCCGACGCCGCCGAACTCGCGGGCGAGGACGTGGGCGACCCTCCCGCCGGGTGGCCGGGATGGCGCGAGTGGGCCGCCGGCCGGTGGCCCTCGTTCGAGTGACGGCCGCCGCGGGGGCCTCGCGGGCTCAGGCCCGGGGCGGGACGCCTTGGACGCCTTGGACGCGTCCAGAGCAACGCCGCCGAGGAAGGGCTGCTCGACGCGGGGCGGCGGGCGGCCGCCGTCAGGTCAGGGCGGGCATGAAGCCGCCACGCGCTACGCCGGAGGACAGCAGGACCGGCCAGTCGAGCGCGTCCGGCAGCTGATCCACCGACAGGACGACCGCCCCACCCGCCTGTTCGACGTCCAGGCACCACTCGGCCATCCCGCTCGACGCCGCACCACCGTCAGTCCCGCCCAGCACCGGTGCGGCCAGGACGGGTACGACGCATCCGTGGTCGCCGGGCCCGTCCACGACGCACAAGGTGAGCCGGGGGAAGACGCTCCAGCCCTCACACAAGGGCACCGCCCCGTCGGTCACGACCAGGGGCGGCAGAGCGTCGTGGACGGGTGCGTCGGCCAGCAGGAGGACAGGCGTGGCACCGCGGACGAAGAGCGTCTTCTCGGGATCCATCAGCACGCGAACACTCTCGCAAACCGTTCGCCCGGGCTGCGGGCGGGGGGGGCCGGCACATCACCGGCGGGCGCCCGCACGAGCTCACGAGATCTTTGACTGAGCAAGGATTCGCTGCGTAGACTCCCCCTGACTTCGGAGACGCTAGTCAGCCATGCCGTGGCGCACCGTACGCAAGAGGAGTTGACGTTGGCTTTCCCGTTCGACCCGGAACTGACCCAGAGGATGTCCCGGCTCGCCCAGGCGGAGGGACACACGGAAGTCGCGCGGATGCGGGCGGAAGCGGCCCTGATGGAAGCCGATCCCTACACCCCGCCGGTCCCGGTCGACTTCCGCGAGGTCACCGTTCCGGGTCCGCAGGGCGCCCCGGACGTCCGGGTGCACGTCCACAGGCCCGCGGGCCACGCAGGCAAGCTGCCCGGCCTGCTGTACGTGCACGGCGGCGGCTTCGTGATCGGGCTCGTGGGCTTCTTCCACAACGAGACCACCCGCATCGCCGCCGAGGTGGGCGCGGTGGTGGTGTCGGTGGACTACCGCCTCGCACCGGAACACCCCTACCCGGCCGCCCTGGAGGACTGTTACGCCGCCCTGCGCTGGCTGGCCGGGCACGCCGACGAACTGGGGGTCGACCCCGACCGCATCGGGGTGGCCGGTGAGAGCGCCGGCGGGAACCTCGCGGCCGCGGTCGCCCTGTACGCACGCGACCACGGCGGCCCCGCCCTGAGCATGCAGTACCTCGGCGCCCCCATCCTGGACGACCGCCTCGCCACCGCCTCCATGCAGGCCTTCACCGACACCCCCGGGTTCAACCGCCGCAACGCCCAACGGAGCTGGGACCACTACCTCGGCGGCAAGGGGCTGCGCGGCGGCTACGGCGTCAGCCCGTACGCCGCCCCGGCCAGGACGCAGGACCTGGCCGGACTGCCGCCCACGTACATCGCGGCCACCGAGTTCGACCCGCTGCGCGACGAGGACCTGGCCTACGCCCAGCGGCTGATCACCGCGGGCGTCCCCACCGAGATGCACCACTTCCCGGGCGCCTTCCACGGCGCGGCCCAGCTGGCCCCGCGGACCGAGGTGGGCCGCCGCATGATCGCCGAGCAGCTCGACGCCCTCCGCCGCGGTCTGCGATCCGGCAAGGCCGGCGGGACGGCCTGACCACCGGCCCACCGGACTCCCACCGCCGGCCCACCGCGGGCCCCTGCTCCAGCCGGGTGACACCCGGCGTGTGGCGATGTCCGCGGTGGGCGAGCCGGGTGACGTGGAGCGCGGGGCGGACGGACGGACGGTTAGCCTGAGCTGGCCGGAAGCCCGGTCGACCTCGGGAGCAGCAGGTGGCAAGGGTGGGAACGCGGAGCTGGGCGGGAACGGAGAGCCGCCTGCTGCCGGCCGTCCTGCTGCTCGTCGCCGTGGTGATCGACCTCGCCACTCCACGCACCGTCAGCGCCGCGGCCCTCTACGCGGCGGCGGTCCTGGTGGCGGCCGCTCTGCTGTCGCTGCGCGGGACGGTTCTCATCGGATTGACCGCCCTCGTCCTCGACGCGGCCATGTTCTGGGTCTTCGGCTACCGCCGGAGTGCGATCGCGTTCAGCGAGCTGTTCATGTTGGCGACGGTGACCGGGATCGCCGTCCTCCTGAACCGGCTCCTGTACCACCGCGATGAGCAGCTCCAGTCCGTACGCGACATCGCCGCCGCCGTCCAGCGCGCCGTCCTGCCGAGACCACCGGAGCGGATCGGCCCGCTGCGCTTCGCCGCCCGGTACGAGGCCGCCCAGACGGACGCGCAGATCGGCGGGGACCTCTACGCCGTGGTCGACACCCCCTTCGGCGTCCGTTGCGTCATCGGCGACGTACGCGGCAAGGGGATGGAAGCGGTCAGGGCGGTCGCCGTCGGCATCGGGACCTTTTGCGAGGCGGCCCTGCAGGAGCCCAGCCTGACCGCCCTCGCGCAACGGCTGGAGCGCGCCGTCACCCTCGAGTCCCGGCAGTCGGGGACCCTGACCGAGTTCGAGGGGTTCATCACCGGCGTGCTGGCGGAGTTCCCCCGGCACGGGAACAAGGTCCGGCTGGTCAACCGCGGCCACCCGCCGCCGCTGCTCTTCCTGGGCGACACCGTGCGGTACGTCGAGCCCACCCGGCCGGGCCTGCCCCTGGGCCTCGCCGCCCTCGACAACGGCACCGGCACCGGCACCGTCGACACGGTGACGTTCCCCGAAGGGGCCAGTCTGCTGCTCTACACCGACGGACTCACCGAAGCCCGCGACGCGTCGGGCACCTTCTACGACCCCGTCGCCCGACGCACGGGCCGCCACCGCCCCGACCCCGACGCCCTCGTGGACGCCCTGCTCGCCGACCACCACCGCCACACCGGCGGCCGCAGGACCGACGACACGGCGCTGCTGGCCATCACACACGTCCCGACGGACGACGGGGCCTCCGCGGCCGACCGGATCCAGGACAGCTGAGCCGCCCTCACCCCGATACCCTCCGCGAACACGTGGACGGCCGGGGACGGCGACCCCGGAACCCGGGCTTGATAGGCAAGCATCCACTTGCCTATCGTTGCGGTCATGGCAGAGGATGTCTTCAAGGCGCTGGCCGACCCGACCCGCCGACGCATCCTTGACGAGCTGGCGGAACGGGACGGCCAGACCCTGTTCGAGATCTGCGGGCGGCTGGCGATGAAGCACGGCCTGGGGCTGTCCCGCCAGGCGGTCAGCCAGCACCTGGCCGTGCTCGAATCGGCGGGCCTGGTGCTCACGCGGCGCCAGGGCCGGTACAAATACCACGACCTGAACACCGAACCCCTGGAGCACATCGTGACCCGGTGGCTCAGGCCCGACGCATCGGAGAGCACCCCATGAGGATCCACCTGTCCAGCGTCTTCGTCGACGACCAGGAGAAGGCCCTGCGCTTCTACACCGACGTGCTGGGCTTCGTGAAGAAGCACGACGTCCCGATCGGCACGGACCGGTGGCTGACCGTGGTCTCACCGGAGGACCCCGACGGGACTCAACTGCTGCTCGAGCCCTCCGGCCACCCCGCGGTGAAGCCGTACAAGACGGCGCTGGCCGAGGACGGCATCCCGGCGACCTCCTTCGCCGTGGACGACGTGCACGCGGAGTTCGCCCGGCTGCGCGGGCTCGGGGTGCACTTCACGCAGGAACCGGTGCAGATGGGCCCCGTCACGACCGCCGTCCTGGACGACACCTGCGGCAACCTGATCCAGATCGTGCACAGCGCGGACGCCGGGAGCTGAGGCGGGGCACGAGGAGCGCCCACCGGTCAGACGAAGTACTCCGGCGTCTTGTTCGTGGCAAGGCCCAGCGCCTCACGGACCTTTATCGCCTGGTCGTGGCCCGGCCGGAGCAGGGCCGCCTCGTAGTGGTCGTAGTACGTTGCCGTGTCCTTCGCGTCGGCAGCCTTCGCCCAGTGCGGGCGGGCCGCGTCGATCTCCCGCTGAAGGGCCGCGACGTGGCGCTCCGCGCCGGCGGGCCATTCATGACCGCGCAGCATGCGCGCCTGCTCGTCGAGGGCCACCGCGATACCGTGCGCCCATTCCTTGTAGCCCTTGAAATCGTCCTTGACGTAAGACGCTTCCGGTTTGCCGAAGAACTGCGCGTCGTTGGCGACGTTGGCGGCCTTCAGGTAGGCGACCTGGTGCTCGTCGAGCGTGGTCTCGTCAAACCGGAGGGAACCCTCCAGGGGTGTGTTCCCGGCCCTGCCGTACACGCAGGTCACCCGGCGGTCGCCGAGCTCCCAGCTCTCCCGGCTGGGGCCGTAGAAGTACATCTCGACCTCTGCCTCCACCGCCCAGTAGTCCATCGAGTAGGCGCTGTCGAGGTCCGTGCACCGACTGTCGAGCGTCTCGTCGATCGAGTCGTCGCCCGGGTAAGCGCCGTCCCCGGTGAGTTCGAAGACCCCGAACACCTCGGCGGTGTGCTTGCCCCCGCACGGCACGACGGCCATGTCGGGAACATCGCTCTCCAAGTCGTCGCCGGGGGTGTCGATGCATTCGCCCTCGCGGAGGAGGGCGAAAGTGTTGTTGGCCAGCGCCTCCTCCCTGATGTCGTCACCGAGGCCCTTCGTGAAGCCGGCGAGGCCGAAAGCCAGGACCACGGCGCAGGCCAGCGTGCTCAGCGACGACAGCACCACCCCGGTCGTGGCCATGCCCTTGCCACGCTCCCCGGTCCTCTCGATCCGGCCCAGCGCCATGGCGCCCAGGACGACACCGACCACCGGAACACCGAACAGCAGCCCGGACACCATCGCCGCGACGGCGAGTTTGCTCACAGCGGGCCGCGACGGCTCGGGCAGCGGCGCGGGAGTTGGCGAGTTCACGGAACAGTGCTCCTCATGGAGTGTCAGGCGAACGGCTGCGCGAATATATCCGATCTTCATGAACACGGTTCCCGCCCGACCGCGGGCGCTCTCCGGCACCGGTTCGCCGCGTCCTGTACGGCCGTGTCCGGGCCTGCCAGCATGATCCGGACGATCGGGAACCACACGGGGGTTGATGTGTTCCATCACGTTCGGCGGCGTGCCCTGCTGGGCTGCGCCGCGTCCGTCCTCATGCTCAGCGGCTGCACGGAGGGCTCCGGAGTTCCCCGGCAGCAGGGAGCCACGCCGGCTGCCGCCTCCCCATCGGCTTCGGCCGCCCCGCCCGCCTCCTGGCGCGATCCGGCGGAGCAACTGGCGGACGCCAGGGTGTGGGTGTCGACGGGGCGGCAGAGCGGTGGACTGGAGTCGGCGCTGCCGGCGAAACCCGCGGGCGGGACGGTCTACGTGGCCACGCAGTGCCAGGGCACGGGCACGCTCACGGTCGACGCCGGCCGCTACGGCACATCCACGGAGCACTGTTCGGACCGGCCGGACGGCAGCCTCAACGGTGCCGCGATGTCCTCCGCCGAGGCCGCGACCCGCCTCAAGGTGACCGCGGAGCCCGGGGTCACCTGGGCGGTCGCGGTCGGCTGGGACGAACGCACTCAGGGGCCACAGGAGTAGCAGCGCCGCCGGCGGCATGCAGTTCAGCAGCCTGCTGCGCCGATACCTGCACCACAAACTCGATCAATGGGAGGGCGTCGTCACCGAGTCCCCTCACGGGCCGGTCTACGCGTTCTTCACGAACAGGCTTCCGGACGACTGGACGCACGAGTCGTTCCGGCCGTTCTAGGTCGTCTCTGAACGACCGCTACTTGGGTTCATGGGTGACCAGCCACACCTGAGCCCGGGTGTGGTGTGGGAGCGGACGGCTCCGCCGCTGCCGGGGCGGTGAGGGAAGCCGTCCTCGCCGCCCAGCCGTACGTACCGCACGAGCCTCCTGCGCGGTGGGTAGGCAGGACCCCGCCGGAGTTGCACGGCCCGACGGGGCCCATGGTGTGCGTCAGCGGGCGCTCGTGGTCTCGATGTCGACGATGTGGTCGTACCGCTCCAGCAGCACGAAGAGCTTGGTCTTCTGCGCCGTCTCCCCGCTGCCGAAGGTCAGGGTGACGATGACCTCATGGCCGTTTCCCACGGTGCCGTTGTCGGTCACCGTCCACCGCGCCGGGACGTTTTGGGCGTGCAGGACGCCGTCCACTCCGTTCTCCTCCTCCCAGGCCGCCAGCCGCAGGGCGAAGTCGGGCGTCAGGTAGTGCTTGCGGAGGGCCGCGGCCAGCGTGGCGTCCGGGTCCGTGTAGTCGCCCTTCGCGTCGATGTACGCGCCGTAGAAGTCGGCGACCCGGGTCACCGCTCGACCGGGCGTGCCGCTGACCGACTGCGGTGCGGCGGTGGACGCCTTCGCGGGGGCATGGACGGACGCCTGTGCCGACTCGGACGGCTTGCCGCTGACGCGGTGCGGGGTCCCGGCGGAGGCCTGGATGGTGGCGCCGAGGCCGAGTACGACGGCAAGGACGCCGGCGGTGAGGGCGGTGCGGGTCTTGCTGTTCATGTCGGTTCTCCATTTCGGGTGATCGAGTGGTCGGGCTGTTCTGTGTCGTCGGTGCCGACCGCGTACGGCCGGGTCCTGCTGCGGTGCGGGCCGCGCAGGATCGCGGTGACCTGGCGGCCGTTCAGGACGAGGTGCGGCGCGGCGGCAGGTCGGCGGCTGCGAGGAGCGCGCTTGCTCGGGTGCTCTCGGGCATGGGTGTCCCCCCGTGAATGCGGTGAATTCGGTGAATGCGCGAACGCAGTGCATCGGTGCCGTACGTCGCCTGACGCCGGCTGGTCGGTCCGGCCCCGGCCGGTGCGACACGAAGAGCATCGGCGGCCACCGGAGTCCTGCGCAACGACTGCCGCCCCTTTGGCGGCGGTGGAACCATCCCGGCCCATCTGACGTGCAGGGATATGAGTGCCTGGGATGCAGGATCGGCGGCCGGACGACGGGAGAACGGTGTCGATGCACGACGATGTCGAGGAGTTCGCGGCGCTGGTGCGCCGTCTGAAGGACCGCACGAACCGGAGCTACGCCTCTCTGGCCCGCCGCCTCAACATGAACACCTCCACGTTGCACCGCTACTGCACGGGCGACGCGGTGCCTCAGGACTTCGCACCCGTGGAACGGCTCGCGGCCTTCTGCGGGGCGGGCCCGCAGGAGCGGCTGGAGTTGCACCGTCTGTGGCTGTCGGCGATGGCGGCTCGGCAGGAGGTGCGTACGGCCGGTCCGGCAGAGGCGGCGGAGGCGGCGGAGGCGGCGGAGG
>NZ_JARAVK010000103.1:0-31552 GCF_033792765.1 Streptomyces sp. PA03-6a
CGCCGGTGGGCAGGGCCGTGATCACGGCCCCGCCCACCGGCGCTTTTCCGTGCCCCCCCCGCGGGCACGGGCGCGGCGCACGGGCATCGCGGGCACGGCGTACGGGCCCAAGAACGTCCACGCCGGACCGCCCGGCGGCCCGCTCACCGCGGCACCCGTAAAACCACCTGTGACCAGGGCGGATGCAGCTCGGTCGCCGGGCTGTGCGCAACGTCCGTCGCAACGGCCCTCGCAACGCCCGGCGCAACCCCCGCCCCAACGCCAAAGCGGCCTTCAGCCCGCGATGCCACCACCCCCAGCGTGCGGCCCCGCCCAGGGGCCGCCGCGACCCCGGGCCCGGGCCCCGGCTTCGGGGGCGCGTCTCCCGGCGCCGGGCCGCCCGGCGGCGGGGAAGCGGTCCCAACAGAACCAGCCCACTCCCACCACTGTCCATCCTGCTTTTGTGGCTCCAAGGGGCGGATTCAAGGGAAGTCAGAGCCGCGGACTGCACTCACCACCGGGTCTGGCCTGCGGCAAAATGCCGGTGAGTCACGGCAGACCCGCAGGTGATGGCGCAGGCGTTGCCGCAGGTGATGGCGCCGGGGTCGCGGCCCGAAGCCGGGATGCACGCGATAGTGCACGCCATAGCGAACGGGATAGTGCACGGGATGGTGCCGCCCTGCCGGACCGGTTCATCGTGCCCCGCCGGGCATTGACTCTGGCCAGCCGACTGCCTTACGGCAGGTGATCGAACAGATCGTGACGGCCGTCAGGGCAGGCGACGACGCTCGCATATGCGTCCTGCTGGACCGCTTCGCCGGTGACGCCGACAGCAGCGCCCTCAGCCGGGCCTGCGCGGTGTGTCAGATGCGGGTCCGGCGGGGCAGCCACCCATCGGTGAAGGGGTGCGTGGTCTCTTCGTCTTCCTCCGGGCAGTGCTCGATGAGTTCCGGAGCCTGGAAGAGGCCTGTCGTCGCGGGACGTGGCAGGCGCTTCGCGGCTTGGTGGGGCATCGCCGGTTCCAGCGCGGAGAACAGAGGCACGGCAGAAGTCTTGAACGACTCTGACGGCGCCAGATGACGCCGGGGCACGGGGGTATTCTTCATCACCGTCAGTATGCGCCCCAGCACCGTCCGCGGCCTCCCCTGGCCCCTCCTCCTCGATGGTCGCCCCGCCCAAGGGGCCCTGTTTGACAGGCTGCCGCGCGCAGCGGTCCCGGGGCCGCCCCGCCCACCATCGTCTTTCGGAAGATGTCTGGGCACTCGAAGGTGTCATGTGACTGCCAGGACGATGGCCGTGTAGTGCGCGGTGAACGCGGCGATGGTAAAGGCGTGGAAGACCTCGTGGAAGCCGAACCAGGCCGGTGAGGGGTCAGGGCGCTTGAGTCCGTACACGACGGCGCCCGCGGTGTAGAGCAGGCCACCGGCGATGACGAGTACGACCACCGCGCTGCCGCCGGTGTGGGCGAAGTCGGGCAGGTAGAAGACGGCCACCCAGCCCAGCACGAGGTAGCACGGGGTGTACAGCCACCGGGGAGCCCCGATCCACAGCATGCGGAAGGCGATGCCGGCCAAGGCGCCTGCCCACACCACGGCCAGCAGCACCAGCTGCTGGGCTGCGGGCAGCAGCAGTACCGCCAACGGGGTGTACGTGCCGGCGATGATCAGGAAGATGTTCGCGTGGTCCAGCCGGCGCAGGACCGCCTCCCCACGGGGCCCCCAGGTTCCGCGGTGGTAGACCGCGCTGGTAGCGAACAGCAGGCAGGCCGACAGCGCGTACACCGAGCAGGCCGCAACGGCCGCAGCCGAACGCGAAACGGCGATCAGGACGATGCCGCCGACCAGAGCGAGGGGGAACACGCCGGCGTGCAGCCAGCCGCGCATCCTCGGCTTCAGCGCAGCCGCCGCGCGTTCCACCCCGCCTTCCAGACCCGCGGCGCTCTGCCCGGCAGTCAGCCGGCCGGTTGCGCCAACAGGAGCATCAACCGCCGGGGTGTGGAGGGCTTCTGGCGTGGTGCCGGGGCGGGGCTGGGGCTCCCGCCCGTGTGCCGGCGGCTGCGTCTCTTCGGCGATCATGCGCTCATATTCTGGAGTCGGCGGAAGAATGCGCGGCCCGGCAGGTCCTGCCGGACTGCGGGGTCAGCGGCCCAGGGCGGCTTCGCCAGGCGCCCTGGGGCGGGCACATCGAAGGCATCAAGGCCTTGATGACCTGGAACGAATCTATTTGCGCGTCAGCGGTCGGACGCCTGCCGGGATGCGGCGCGGCGGTACTCGGCGTTGATGCGCTGCGCCTCTGCGAGCTGGTCTTCGAGGATGACGATGCGGCAGGCGGCCTCGATGGGGGTCCCGTGGTCAACGAGCTCCCGGGCGCGGGCGGCGATGCGCAGCTGGTAGCGGGAGTAGCGGCGATGGCCGCCCTCGGAGCGGAGCGGGGTGATCAGGCGGGCTTCGCCGATGGCGCGGAGGAAGCCCTGGGTGGTGCCGAGTATCTCGGCGGCCCGGCCCATCGTGTAGGCGGGGTAATCGTCGTCGTCAAGCCGGCTGAACGAGTCGTCTGCTGTCATTGCACCTCTCTGCGAAAGCGCGCGGAGGGGCCCTGGTGCCGTATGGCACCAGGGCCCCGAAGGAACTGCTACACCATCTGCCGGCCCTGGTACTGCGCCGGCCTTATGTTTCCGCCCACCCGACCGGAATGCTGCCGGGGGTGCGGGGATCGCATTTGCTTGACCGGAGACCACCTCACTATCGATGTCCTGCGGTACCCAGGCTCAAGATGTCCGCCCGGGCGATCCTGATGGCGCTCGGCTCCTCCGTTCTTCCCTCGGTGATCAACTGCTTGCCAAAGAGGGGGCACTGCATACTGCTGGTACTGCGTACTACTGGTGATGCGAACTGCTCAGTGGCCTGCGACAGCGCCACTCTCCGGCAGCAAGCCCCGTCGCCCGTGGCCCCTGCTCTGGCCTAGAACCAAACTGCCGAACTTCCCGGTGCGCGCGTCCGCAGCCCGACGCCTTCACCGAGGTACTGCCCACTCACTTCACTGCTGGGTAGTGCGAACTGAACTTGCAGGTACTCCTCACGGCGACCCCTGATCACTGCGGGCCACCCGGTCCGGTCGTCAGTCCCGTCGCCGCCCTGCAACGACCGTGGCTTCGGAACTCCACCACCGCACCGTCCTGCACACTGCAACTAGCTGTACTGCGGATACTGCTGACCGGCAGTTCGTCTCTGCCAGGCCCTCTGGTCCCTCTGGGCTACGAGAGAAACCATAACCACACCACCGTCCAATGTCTACTTCAGCCAACACAGATTTCTGCGTGTTCGACACTGAGGTAATCGGCTGCGAACGGGGACAACCGCGGGGCCGCCAGCGCCGGGTTGACGGGCCGCGGGCCTGGGCACAGGCACCCGGCAGGGCACGACCGGGCATCGACGATCCTGAGACCCGGGGGGAGAAACGCAATGAGCGTCAAGTCGTAACCGCCCGCTCCACGACATCCGCCGTCCGGCGCACGCGATAGCCCCCCCCCGAGGCGACGACACATGCGCAGGTCCATTCCGGCAGGCGCGCCGGGAGCTGGGCGCAACTGCTGCTTGTCCACGGAACGGGAGCCTCTCTCCGCTATCTGGCGGTGCGCCGTGCGCACTCGTGTGCGCCCCGATTCCCCGAACTACGTTCTCTGCCGCTCAGGTAGACGGACACCGTGGGGCCTGCGATAGCCACCCGGCACCAGCTCCTAGTCCAGATCGGCCCGTACCGCCAGGACGGGAGTGGGCGGGGTCGAACGAAACCCATCGGCCCCGGGGCACGGATGCCTCCTCGGCTCGGCGCGCAGGCGACGGGGCCCATCTCCCCGTAGGAACGCTGCACCCACTGCCAGGGTTGCCTCGAGGTGCTGCAGCGACGGACCTCAATTCAGATGGAGCCTCGACCCGTAGCAGCGCGCTCGCTAGCGAGGGGCAGCGACGCCTGAGCAGCAAAGGGCAAGCGCCGACCGCGACGGGGGACTGCGCGGTCGGCACCTGCTGGCACAGCTTAACTCCTTGACGCGTCAATGAGTAACCGCTTCATGGCTCTGCGCCGAGGGGACTCAACCCCGCTTCGCGATGAGGTCGACCGAGCACAAGTTTGCTTGACGCGTCAAGTAATGCTTTCATGGCGTGCGGGAGGGTTCGGCCCTCGGAGTGGGTCGCTCTGCCACGTGTTGAAGAGGTTGGGCGCCGCATCACGAGTCGGACCAGTCCTGCCGAACCCGGGCCAGACAGAACCGAACCTTTCCGTGCTCCCCTTGATCGTCGATCGCCTGCGCGTGTTCAAGGAGTCGGTGCCGCCAGGTCTGTCTTACCGACAAGCACAGACTGCTTGTCGACCGACGCAAAGTTCACCGGAGCGCATCACAAGGCATGCCACGCCTTCGTGTGGACCCGTCGTCACGTGCTCTTTTCGACTAGGAATCATTGTGTACATAGCCGCTGTCATCCTCAGTGTTCTGCTTGCTCTCGTCTTCCTCGCCGCCGGCGCTCCCAAGGTGCAGCTCAAGGGCGCCGTCCCAGACGGCCTCATCCAGAAGGGGCTCAGCTCCGGCTTCGTCCGCTTCGTAGGGCTCTCGGAGGTCGCCGCGGCTGTCGGGCTGAGTATCGGCATCTGGTGGCAGCCGCTGGGTATCGCAGCCGCTGCCGGCGCGGTAGTGGTACTCATCGGCGCGATCAGCTTCCACGCGAAGAAGGGCGAGTACAGCGACAGCGCCACCCGCAATGCAGCGATCACCCCCATCGCGCTGCTGCCCATGGCCGCGGCCACGGCTCTCACGCTGGCCGCGTCACTGTAGGAGCTGCCCTCACCCGGCTCCAAGGTGAGACGCTCCCACTGCGGAATTCAACCGCATCGGCTCGCCGACCTCGCCGTGGGCATCGGCGACAACCTCGCCCACCGTCCGCGCAGGCCGACGCCAGCGGGTGCACAGCCAGCCCCGGTTCTCACCGCTGGCCCCATGGCTTCGGGGACCTGGCCCTACGTCGTTCCCGCCCCCTTAGCCAGCAAGGGGGACTGGGTGCGCGGCGGAATCGGGGGCCCTTCACCAATGCCACCGCCGAGGGGGCGGTGATGGAGCGGTGCGTGCCGGCCTCGGTGCGGGTGCTGGGTGAGGGCGTAGACACCAAGAACTGTGATGCGGTGGTCTTCGCGGACGTCCTGGGGTCCACGGTCGACATCGTCCAGGCCGTCGGCCGGGCCCTGCGTATGCAGCCCGGCGAAGGCAAAACGGCCTCCCTGATCGTCCCGGTCTTCCTCAGCCCCGGCGAGGAGCCCGACGACATGCTCTCTTCCCGCTCCTACGAGGGCCTGACCAAGGCCCTGACCGCACTGCGCGCACATGACACCGACGCCGTCGAGCAGCTGGCCACCCCGCAGGCGGCATCCCGGCGGCGGTCCGCCCCATCTGGGGCTGCCGGTGGAGGGCATGGCGAGTTGGGAGGCGTCAGTGCGCCGGCGAGTGGGCTGCTGTCGTTCTCCGCGCCGCGGGACCCTGCGCAGCTGGCGGCGTTCATCAGCCTGCGGGTGTTGCAGCCGGAGTCCGAATTCTGGCGGCGCGGCCCTCGGCGGTCCGGGCGAGGCAGATCTGTCATGTGGCGCCACTCCGCTCAGGTGGCGGTCGGCCAGGCCTTCTCCCACATCGCGGCCCGGCCACGGCGCAGCTGACGCCGTATGCCACCACACCCGGCACACCGACCGGACATCCGGGGCCGGCCGACCCTGTAGGCCCGCCGGCCCCGACCCGCCAACCAGACCAGCACAGGGCTTCAAGGCATGGCGGGCTTCCGGGACGTGCAGAACGAGCGCCCGTGGTGGTGTCCGCCCACCGGATCCGCCAGCCGGGTGCCTTGACTGCCACGGTGACGCCGACGACCACGGCGAGATCTGCATGCAGTTGTTGCGCTTGAGACAAAAGCTCTTGACATTGACATGCCATTTCTTCGTCGCCAGAATCAGCCCGTCGAAACGGCATCACAGGGGGAGAATTTGATCAAGAACAAGCTTCGCATCGCAGCCATCGCCCTCCTCACGCTCGGGGCGAACGTCCTCACCCTCGCAGGCCCGGTGTCAACGGCTCACGCGGGAGCGTTCGGGACGGTAGAGAACAGGCTGCCGTCGAGCTACACCGTCAAAACCGCCCGCTTCCTCAGCGACGGCGCCAGCAAGTGCAACATCTGGAACCCCAGCGGCGGGAACGACGGCAGCGCCAACGTGGTTCGGGCCCCCTGGAACTGCAACACGCGATGGCTCCCGTCCGGAAAGTCCAGCGACAGCGAATTCGGCTGGTTCTATGACGCGGACGGCGTCATGGTGGAATCGAACTACATCTACCAGGACGGCAGTTGGGCCCAGTCCCCCACGGCCTTCATGTGGACACGCTTCCACGACTACGACAGGGTCATCTGCGAACTCGACTACTACGGCCGGCCTCACTGCTACACCGCATAGCCTCACACACTCTGCTGAAACGGCACTTTGGGGGCGGGCCATGGGCTGGGCCGCCCCCAGGTCCACGGGCAGGTGGGCGGTTTCGCAATGGACTTACGATGTCGCCGCCGGATTCACGCTACGCGTGCCAGAGTCATTTCGGCAGACGGTTCGAGCCGGATCCTGCGACCACTGCGGATTGCCATCGGGGGGGGGGTCGTTGATCCAGGTCAGCCCGCCGAGGTCGAGGCGGGTACGGGCGCGGGTGACGGCAACGTAGGCGAGGCGGGCGTCGGCGTCGTCGATCGGACCGGGCAGAGGGTTTCAGTGCTCGTCGGTTTCGTCGCTGTCCTCGGATGGGTGGAAGTCGTCGGCGATCTCACCCTGGGGCCATTCGCGGCCCTTGGCTTTGTGCGCGGTCGACACGGTCACCTGCGCGTCCTGTTCGCGGACCAGTCGGTTGACCACGGCCAGGACGGCGTCGGCGCCGTGGTAGTCGACGAGGTCGACCAGGGGCTGCGAGATCTTCACCCACCTCGCGCTGAGCATCGGCATCACCAACGCCATGACCGCCCTGCGCTACGGCAAGCAGGTCTTCGACCAGCGCGACGACCAGGGCACAGCCAAGCCGCACGAACACCTCACTGCCGACACCGGCCGCACAGCCGAGGACGCCCGCTTCACCCAGGGCGCGGCCATGCTCGCGGCACTCAACCCCGAGGCCCTGCCCGGCAGCGAAGGATGGGACATCGCCGAGAAGTACGCCCCGGGCCTGCACCAGCTGGCTGTCGGCCACCTCTACGGTGACCTTCTCGCCGGCATCGGCCTGCACGACCCGACCAGGCGTCTGTGCCTGCTCTCGGCCGTCACTGCCCTCGGTGGCGCCACCACGCAGCTTGCCTTCCACATCGAGGCGGCCCTCAACGCCGGCGTGCTCCGGAAGGACATCGTCGCGGCCCCTCACATTGACGGCAGCCGTCGCAGGCTTCGTCAAGGCCGACGAGGCCCTTCAGGCCGCCGAAACCGTCTTCGCCCGCCGCGACGCCACCGGCCAGAACAACGAGGACTTGCCCGGCCGACCACGTGACTGCTCGGTGTCCGGGTCGTTGATGTGAATACGGGGCGGGGTGATCTGACAGATGCAGAGCGGGAACGGTTGCGGCCATTCCTGCCGGTCAGCAATAGGCGTTCTGGCCGGTGGCGGGATCACCGGCAGGTGATCGACGGGATTCTGCACCGGGTCGGGACCGGTGTGCAGTGGCGTGACCTGCCGGAACGGTTCGGGCCGTGGAAGACGGTCTATGTCTGGAGCTGCTCGGCGGGGTGATCGGGTCCGCCGACCGCCTCGGCGCGCTCGCGCCCTGAGGCCGGGGGGGGTGTCGCGCCCACCGGTCCCGAGCGTTGGAACCTCCTGGGTCACGGAAGCCCGGCACGGGGCCCGGCGTCAGTCAGGCTGGTGAGAGTCGGCTCTCCCCGCCGTGTGGTGCAACCGCAGCTCGCGGGGGCTCACACCGTACGTGGTCTTGAAAACGCGACTGAAGTGGGCCGCGCTGGCGAACCCCCACCGGTGGGCGATGGCCTCGATCGTCATGAACTGATGCACTGGCGAGGCCAGTTCTTTCTTGCACTCCTCGAGGCGCTGCGTCCTGATCCATTCACTGAGGGTGATACCCGCTCGGGATAGGGTCACGTAGAGCCAGCGTACGGAAACGTCGTGCTCGGCGGCGATACGTTCGGCGGTCAGGTCGGGGTCTGCCAGATGCAGGCGGACGTATTCCTGAACGCGCACAAGAAGTGTGTTGTTCAAAGGCGCTCTGGCCAGATCGTCCCGGTCCAGGGCCACGGTGACCACAGCCCTGATCAGGTCGACACTGGGCTCCGTGAACAGGGCGGTCTCAGCTTCGCCGGCCGCGGCCTGCTGGCGGGCCAGCCGGGTGAAGAATGCTGCTGTGGCACCCACAACCGGGCGCTCCGAACTGAGTGGCACGGCGGTGACCTGGTCGAGCAAGGACGGCCGCAGCCCCAGGACATGCGTGGGCACGCGCACGAGAACCGAATCTGTTGAGCCATGGAAAAGGACCTCATAGGGCTTCGCATTGTCCAGCACCGTGAGATCCCCAGCCCTTCTCAGTGCGTGCCTACCCCCTTGGCGGACATCGGAGACCCCCGCCTCCTGGAGATGGACGAGAACGTGCGGCACCATGTCCTCGTCCACCGGGGCGGCGGTGCACAGGAGGCGGGCCACGTTCCAGCCGATCTCCGAGACTTTCACCGACCCCAGCGCGTTGGTGGTCACATAGGCCCGCTGGCGATGCGGATTCGGCGGAAGGTCCACCTCTACGCGGCCGTTGATGGACCACGAGAATTCACGGATCGCGTCCGCACGATGACCAGGAGCCAACGACGCGGCGTCGAGTCGAACTACCATGCGGACTTCCTCCTGAACAGGTCGCGGAGCCTGCGTAGCGGGCACATTTTCCGTGGTACTGCGGCCAGTGGCCCATTTCGCAGGTTTTACTGCATTGCGCATCTTTATTTCTGCTTGGCTGTCGAGCGAGCGATCAACCGGCTCAGGCGGCACCGGGCCGCCTCCTTCGCCACCAAGCCAGCGCGCATGTCGTCGACCAGTTCGGGCAAGCCAACCCCGGGCTGCGCCGAGCCATCCAAGGTGAAGGCCGCAGGACGGGCCTGCCTGATCCACGCATGCGCCCGCATCGCGTGGCGCGGATCGGTACGGCAGCACCGATCACCCGCCGTGTTGGTGAGAAGGGAGATCGAAGGCCTGCAAAGGATCAGTCTGCAAGACGCCGGCCTGCCGCCACTCCACGGGAGACACGCCGTAGACCGCACGGAAGGTGCGGCTGAAGTGCGCGTGGCTGGCGAAGCCCCAGCGGTGTGCGACGGCCGCCACGGTCTGCCCCGCGAGTTCCGGGGACACGAGGTCCCTTCGGCATGCCTCGAGTCTGAGCCGCTGGATCCAACGGCCGACGGTCATGGGCTCGTCCTGGAAGAGCTGGTACAGGTAGCGAACGGAGATGTGGTGTGCGGCCGCGAGTGAGGCCGGGCAGAGTGCGGGGTCTTGCAGGTGGGCGCGAATGTAGCTGCGCAGGCGTCGCAACAGGTCCGCCTCCGCCGCAGGCGTGGCCGCTTCGTCCCTGATGTTGCCCTGCAGGGCGACCAGGGCCGTCAGCACGTCGACGATCCCCCGTCTGAGATAGTCCTTCGGAGTCGGCGCGTAGGTGCAGTGATCCGTCATCGTGACGAGTCCGTTCACGTACGACGCGAGGATTCCACTGATGCCTTGGCCGGTTGAGTAGGTCCGGCCGGTGGCCAGGCGCAGTGCCGAGTCGGGGAGATCCAGCATCTCGCGCGGGACTGTGACGAGGTGCCGTCGTACCGGGCCGGTGAACTCGACGGCGTAAGGCCTGCGGGTGTCGAGGATGACGAACTCGCCGGCGGCGACCGGGGTCTCCTGGCCGTCCTGACGCGCGACGCCGGCACCGGTTCGTTGCAGGCTCACCACCAGCGACTCGTCGCCGTCCGCGGCGATGAGCGGCGCGGTCCGGGCCAGCCGTTGCGGGCTTGTCTCGATGACGCCGGCTTGGACGCCCGCCACGCATGCCCGTCGAATGGCGCCATGGATCATGGCCTCTCCCAGGCTACGGACCTCCATCTGGATGAACGCCTGGCCCACGGCGTCTGCCCAGTACTCGGTCCGCTCATCGGGCGGTTTGCTGTCAGTGCGGAATGCTTGGATCACGATGCCCTCGCAAATTGCCAGGGAGCCATTGCGTTCCCGGGACCTGCGCAACGCGTCCACGCATCGCGCGACGCCGGGAAGCCCGTACCCTGCCAACGTAAAGCCCAGCCGCGGTCACCGACCGCCTCCCGGCCGAGACTGCGGGACACCCCCAGACCTGCGATCGGGAAACTGCGGGAAAACCCGGATACCCCGGCCGGCCAGTTGTGCCGGAGTCCGGCGCCGGGAGACCCGAGCCCCGCACGAGGCGATGCGGGGCCCCGCTCCCCGAGCACACTCTCATCGCCCCAGAAGGCAAGTCCGTACTGCCCGACACCATCGAGCACGCCGTGCGGCTGCCCCGCTGCGTGCTGCGGCTGGACAAGGACGGCGACAACCTCGGAGAGACGGGCCTGACGGCCAACAAGCTCGCCGTCGGCAAGATCCACACCGGCAACACGGCCCCGCCAGAGGCGGAGATCACGACCAGCAAGGTCTCCGGTAACAACGGCTGCTGCGAAACGCCCGCTGGGAGGCCGACGCCATGCGCGACGACGTCCGCACCTACACCCAAGAACACTTTGGTACCGCCGACGGCGTGCTGATCGTCGATGAGACCGGCTTCCTGAAGAAAGGCCGCGAATCCGCAGGAGCGCAGCGGCAGTACACAGGCACCGCAGGACGGATCGAGAACAGCCAAGTCGGAGTCTTCCTCGCCTACCCCTCCAGCTGAGGACGCGCCCTGATCGACCGTCGCCTCTACCTGCCCGAACACGCCTGGTGCCACGACGAAGAGCGCTGCAACCGGGCCGGCATCCCCAAGGAACAGAAGTTTGCGACCAAACCCCGGCTGGCCGGGTAGACGATCGCCGCGGCGCTTGACGCCGGGGTCACCGCCTCCTGGGTCACCGGTGACGAGGCCTACGGCCAGGACACGCGCCTGCGCGCAACCCTGGAGACCCGCAAGGTCGGCTACGTCCTCGCGGTCGCCTGCACCACAAGGGTGCGCAGCAATGACGGCTGCAGCCCGGTCCAGGCACAGGTCGTAGCCGACCGACTGCCCGCTTTCGCCTGGCACAGGCACATCACCCTGGGCCGGGTGCGGGCGCCGCGTGCGCTGGCCGTACATGCCTGCCGGAGGTAGCCTTTTGAAAGGCGTACGGGACTGGCTGGGCTGGTAGGTCCTGTTGGGCCGCGGAAATTCGTGCACCCCGAGGAGGAGCGGCTCGTTTTTCTGAAGCGGTCCCGGGGATTCGCGGCTGTCCACAATATACCCCTCGACAAAGGGGCAGCATTCGCGACTGCCTTGTGCGCGGAGGTCACCCGTCCAGAAAGCTGTCCGGCATGTGCTCCGGCCAGGTGTCGGTCAGGCGTGTCGATCCCGGACTCACCGTGTTGAGACCTCGACGTTCGATCAGCGACGGGTTATGCACATGGGCTGGCTTACCTTCGGCTACTTCGTCTCGTACATTCCCTACGCCATGCTGGTGAAGGCACTGGCCAGCGGCGTGACTCCGCTGTCGACTCAACCGGTCAACGGTTTCGAGCTGCTGCCCGCAGCCGTCCTCGGACAGCTCGCGGCGTTGACCGTCTTCTTCGGCCTCACTGGTCGGTGGCGGCACATGCGGCGGAGCGGGATCGGCAACGCGCGGATCCCGGTACCGGGCCGGGAGACGCTGGCGGCCGGCTTCTTTACGTCGCTCATCATCGGCTCCACCACGATGAACTACACCTTTTCCGGTGTCTCGATCCTCTTCATGCTGTTGCTGATGCGGGGAGGAGTCCTCGTCCTCTCCCCATTGGTCGACATGACCCGCAAGCGGCGGGTGACGACGCCCTCCTGGGTAGCGCTGTGCCTCAGCCTGATAGCGGTTTCGGTGGCTCTCGGCGATGTGCACAGCTACCTCCTCCCGCTCGCTGCCGCGCTGAGCGTCCTCACCTACCTCGTCGGCTACCTCGGCCGGTTCGAGATCATGATCCGCGTGGCCAAGAACGGGGTTGTGGCAACGGACCGCCGCTACTTCGCGGAGGAGCATGTCGCGGCACCCGTATGCCTGGTTCTTCTGCTGGGGGCAGGGGCGCTGGTCGGGCAACCGCAACTGCGCGCGGGCTTCACCACATTCCTCGGCACCCCTGCCGCCTTGGCGGCAGCGGGGATAGGAGTGGCATATGAGGTGCTGTTCGTCTTCGCTACGCTGATCTATCTCGACCGGCGGGAGTACACCTGGGGTGTGCCGGCATGGGCGTTCGCCAGCCTGATGTCCGGCCTGGTCGCCTCATTCTCGCTCGCGTGGGTGGCCGGACTCCAAACTCCGGGGACCTCTCAGCTGATCGCGCTCGCGTTCGGTGTCGGCGCGGCGGGGGCCCTGTCCTATCCATCAGCCGTCGTCTGGTGGCGGACCCGCTGCACCGGCACGGCATGCCGCGTGCTGTTCGT
Source organism: Streptomyces sp. PA03-6a (assembly GCF_033792765.1). Taxonomy (NCBI): domain Bacteria; kingdom Bacillati; phylum Actinomycetota; class Actinomycetes; order Kitasatosporales; family Streptomycetaceae; genus Streptomyces; species Streptomyces sp. PA03-6a. Next base: position 12,615 of record NZ_JARAVK010000103.1, read on the forward strand.
CTGCGGCGGGAACACCTCACGTTCGCCCATGGCCGAGGTCATCGCGTGGGCCCAGGCCTCGGAGGCGGGAGTCCCACACCTCTTCCGGTTCTCCAGCGCGGGTGTCGCGACGACGCAGCCTGCGAGCCCGATGACTGAGGACGCCCGGTCCGCGCTCGCTGAACTCGGTCTGCAGCGGGTGCCGGGCCGGGGGAATCCGCGCCGCCACCGCTCACGCCCGGTCACCCCGGAGGTCTGCCGGGTCAGCTCCGTCATCTACTGCATGACCCGAGCCCACCGCGACAGGGTGATCGCCATGGCGCCCGAGGCCGAGGGCCGCGCCTTGTGTCTGGACCCGCTCCGTGACATCCCCAATCCGGAGGGGCAGCCGTTGGACGTGCACCGCAGGTGCGCCCGGCACATCCAGCGGTCCGTGCACGTCCGGCTTTGCGAGCTCCTCGGCGTCCCGGAGGGCGCTGCGGCCCCGCGCTCGGACGAGGGTGATTACGGATGACGCCCGGGCTCCGCGACGGTCTGTCCCTGATCACCTCCCGCCACTGCACGAGAGCCTTTCTGGACCGGGTGGTGCCATGGGAGGTCCTGGCGGAGGTACTCCTGGCCGCCGGCCACGCACCCTCGAGCCGCAACACCCAGATGTGGCAGGTGACGGTGGTGACCGGCAGCGCCCTGGAGGCGCTGGTGGCTGCCCTGTGCGAGAGCTTCGACCGCGGTGATCCGCCCAGACCGGACTACGCCAACCGGCCGCCGTCGCTTGACGACGCCGTCGAGCGCCGCGCCGGGCACGCCGCGTCGGGAGTACTGCTCGCCAAGGGCCATGCCGCCCCGGACCACGCCGCCGCTCGGGCCCACCTCCGTGACAACCTGCGCTTCTACGGGGCACCGACCGCACTGGTCTGCCATCTGCCCGGGAACGCGGTGCCGGGCACCTTCTTGGAGATGGGCTTCTTCCTGCAGAACGTCATGCTCGGACTGGTGGCAGGGGGCCTGAGCAGCTGCCCGCAGTTCAGTGTCGCCGGCTACGGGGATGTGCTGCGCCTAAAGCTGGGAATCGACGCCGACCGGCTCGTCGTGTGCACTCTGGCAGTCGGGTACGCGGACGAGGCGGCCCCGGTCAATCGGTTCGTTCCGCGGCGGGCCGGTCTGGAGGAGTACGTCCAGTGGCGCGATTGACGAGCGGATATGGTGCCGGCGTCGGGCGTCGGGCCCGTCTGGTGGCGGTGATCGCCGAACCGGAAGACCTCACCGCGGCTCGCCTGCGTGCCCTCGCAGGAGTGGCCGACGTGCTGGAGGTCCGCGCCGACCTCATCGGCGATCCCGATCCGCGCCGGCTGCGCCGGCATTTTCCCGGACCGCTGACCTACAGTTTGCGCTCGCCGCGACACGGCGGCCGCTCCACCGCCGGCCCGGTCGAGCGGCGCACCCGGCTGCTGCGCGCAGCGGACCACTACGACCTGGTCGATCTGGAGGCCATGGACGACGTGGCGCCGGAGTTGCTGGCGGACATCGCGGCCCAGCAGCGGCGTATCTCCTGGCACGCGCCCCCGAACCCGGAGCAACGGGCCGACCCTGGCCTCCGGTCCGGTCTGCTCCATGGCTCGGCGGCACTGCTCGAGCGGTTCGCCGCGATGACCGCCGTACCAGCGGCCCAGTACCTCCTCGTGCCGCAGTCGGGCACACAGGGCGGATGGGCAGCGCCGCTGCTGCTCACCGGGCTAGGACGTACCGATGTGACGGCGTTCGCGTCCGGTCCGGCCGGCACCTGGACCCGGGTGCTGGCGCCGTGGCTGGGGGCACCCGTAGTCTTCGGCCGGGCTGGTATCGCCGGGGCGGACGGGATGCCCAGCGTGAGCCAACTCCTCACCGACTACGGCCTGCCCGCGCTGCCCCCGCTCAGCGGCCTGTTCGGCATTGCCGGGCGTGCCCCCGGGCGGTCGTTGTCGCCCCGGCTGCACAACGCGGCGTTGCGGGAGTTGAGGCTGCCCGCGCTCTACCTGCCTTTCCAGGTGGATGTGTTCTCCCGATTCTTGCACCAGGCCATGGATTTCGGGGCGCTGGGCGGACCGCCGCTGCGCGGGCTGACCGTGACCGCCCCCCACAAGGAGAGCGCGCTCGAAGCGGCCGACATCGCCGACCCGGAGGCACGGGGGTGCGGGGCGGCAAACCTGCTGTGCCTCGACGCCGGACGCTGGCGCGCGGCCACCACCGACACCTCCGCTGCCCTGCACACCCTCGCCCGGGCCGGAGTCGATCCGAGCGGCCGCAGGGCCGCCGTCATCGGTTGCGGCGGTGCCGGGCGGGCCGTCGCGTTGGCCCTGTGCCAGGCCGGAGCCCGGGTGACCCTGGTCAACCGAGGACTCGCGCTGGGCCGGGCAGCCTCCTCGCGTCTCGGGCTTCCCTATGTGCCGCTGTCCCGGTTCTCCCCGGCGGGGTACACCGTGCTCGCTCATGCCACGCCCCTGGTGGAACAGGAGCCGTTCCCGGTCTCCACCCTCGACTGGGACGCGGCGGTGCTGGAGATGGCCTACCGCAATCCGCCGACCGCGCTCATGGGCGCCACCCGCGCCCGAGGACTGATCGGCATCGACGGCTGGGAGGTCCTGTTCATCGAAGTACAGGAGCAGTTCAAGCTGCTGACAGGCCATCCGCTGCCCGAGGCACTGCCTCTGCACACCGTCTGCTTCGGCCAAGCCGAGCCGCCCGATGCCCACGACCTCACCGAATCAGCGGGACTCGCCCCGACGCACCCTACGAGCAGGGAGGCACCATGACGACCCGTTCCGCGTCCTCTGCCGGAACGGCCACACCGCGGCCGCCCGGCATGCCGGACGTCTCGGCGCTGCTGGGCGACTGGGTCAACACCGACCAGCGCAGTTTGAAGGGCGCCCACCGGCTGAGCGTGACCTGGCACGAGGGGGGCATGTTCGTCAGGGCCTTCGGCACCGGTGGCCCGCAACCACGCGACTGGGGTGAGGCGTCGGCGGTCCTCTACACCATGCCGGACACACCGTCGGTCGCCTCGTCGTTCTCGGTGGTCTACGACTTCGGCTCGCAGCGCACCGTTGTAGGCGCGTACCACAAGACGGGCGTCCTGGTGACCACCACATGCACCGTCTTCAGCGACGCCGGCGAGGGTACCGATCACTGGGCCCGCTCGTTCTTCCACCGGGCAGAGGCACGGCCATGACGGCACATGCCGTCGATCCGGGAACGCTGGCAGGCGGCTGGGTCAACTGCGACACCACCGCCACCGGTATCCACGTGGTCGATGCCGCGATCGACCACAGCGGGCTCACGCTGCGGATCACCGAGCGTGGCGGCCCGGAGCCCCCACAAGGCGCGCTCGCGTCGACCACGACGCCAGTCACCAGAGCCATCTTGCCCGCCGTCCCGCTGGCCGACGACATCGACGCCACCGAGGCCGTGGCCTTTCTCGCCGAAGGCCCGCTCGACTCCCGGCAGGTGGTCCTCGTCGGCTACCTCAACCGCGGCCTGCTGACCATCGATGTCCATACCGTCCATACCGTCCATCCCGCCGGAACCCGGATACCCAACACGATGTACCGCGCCCACTTCTTCCGCTTCGAAGAGGCCACCCCCATATGACCGACGACCTGGGCCACGCCACCCGTCCGGCCCGCAAACTGGCGGTCGGCGACGACCAGGCAGTTCTCGGTGCCGTGGCGAAGCTCGCCGAAGACAGATTCGCCCCCCGTGCCGATGAGTACGACCGCACGACCGCCTTTCCCACCGAGGACTTCGACGATCTGTTCTCCGACGGTCTCCTGGGCGCCGCTGTGCCCCGGGGGTACGGCGGACTGGGCTACGGCCCCGCGCAACGCAATACCCTCCCCCTGTGGGAGATGACCACCACGCTGGCCAAGGCCGATCTGTCGCTGGCCCGCTGCTGGGAAGGGCACGCCAACTCACTTGTCCTCATCGACGCCCTCGCCACCTCGGAGCAGAAGCGGCGCTGGTTCACCGGCGTGGTGGAACACGGGGAGAAATGGGCCGCCTGGAGCGGCGAACCCCAGACCCCCAAGCCGGGCGAGAGCGCTCGCTTCGGCACCACGCTGACCCCCGTCCGGGGCGGCTGGACCCTCCGCGGCAGCAAGGCGTTCGCCACCGGCGCGACCGGCGCGCAGTGGGCGATCCTCCTCGTCGATCCGGCCGGCCCCGGCGGAGCACGCCAAAGCCGGGAGGTCCACGGCAGGCTCCTGCTGCTCGCCTGCGACCTGTCGGACCCGACCGTGACCGTGGACACGTCGTGGTGGGATCCCGTCGGTATGCGCGCGACGGCCAGCCACGTGGTGCGCTTCCACGACACCGTCATACCGCGCGAGCATCTCATCGGCGGCCCCGGCGGCTACTTCGACGGGCAGTGGCAGACCGCCTTCGTCCCGCAGTACGCGGCCAGCTTCCTCGGCGGCGCCCTGGCCGCATACGAGTACGGGCTCGCGTATGTGAAACGGCAGGGCAAGAGCGGCGATCCCTATGTGCAGCAGCGCGTGGGCAGCATGGCGGTCAATGTCGAGACCGCCCGCCTCTGGTTGCGCCAGGTCGCAGGCCTGTGGGACGAAGGCAACCTCGACGAGGCCCGGATCGCCGGCAGCAGGGCCTGGCATGTGATCGGGCATCTGGCGGAAGAAACGGTGCACCACGTCATCCGCGCGTGCGGCGCCCGCAGCCTGATCCGCCCAAGCCCGGTGGAGCGGATCCTGCGCGATCTGACCTTGTACAAGCTCCACGACAACGACGACCACGTGCTGGCCACCATCGGCCGGGCAGTCCTCGGTGAGCCGTACGACCCGTTCTTCCACAGACTCTGACATCCGCACCGGCCTCGCGTCACACCAGCGCACGACGGCGGGTCACCCGATCCGCCCGGGTCGGCCGCCACGTCGTCGCGATCAGGGCCGGCCGTCGACGGTGACGGCCACAACTCGCCGTGGACGTGCCCCAGGCGAGGGTCGGGGGAGATCGGCCGCGTACGGGACCTACCCGGCAAGAAGCTGTTCCTGGCCGCCACGGCAGCGGTCATCGTGCTGGCCGTCGGGGCAGTGGGCGCCGTCAATCGGCAGCTGACCGGCGACATCAACACCTTCTCAAAGGGTGTTTTAACCTCTGGTGTTCTAGTTTCGTCTGGTGTGAGGCCGGTCCTTTACGGGACTGCCGATTATGAAGGTGCTGATGACGCAAGTGGGGCGATGGGGTAACCGTCTTGGGCGCACTCCTTCTGTTTCATCCCAAGGCGCGCCGTCGTGCACCGTTCGCTTCGCGTGCCTGGCGTCTACGCCTGGGCCGGGCCAATGGAAGGCCGGTACTCCAGGATCATGACTGAGCGCCGTCGCTGCCTGTGCTGTGCCGGGTACGACTACCAGTCCAGGTGTGCGGCGAGGAAGGGTGCGTGTTCAGGTGCGGCCTTGCGTGCGCTGAGGATGGTCCTCGCGCTTTCGCCGACGGGGATGCGGAAGGGGGCCTTGTCGCCCTGCGCGATCGTCGCTGTCACGACGTCGGCGACCTCTTGGACGGAGACGGGTGCCGCGCGGAACGGCCCGAGTCTGTCCAGCAGGGGGCGGTAGGGGTTGCTGTCGTCGAGGTGGACCTGGGCGCGCTCGGCGCCCCCGGAGGTCACCGCGGGTGGCTGCACGACGTGCACGGACACTCCGAAGCGACCGGTTTCGATGGCGAGGACCTCGGCGAAGGCCTCCAGGGCGTGCTTGGTCGCGCTGTAGGCGCCGATCAGCGGGATCACCAGGCGGCCCTGGATGCTGGACATGAAGATCAGCTGCCCGCTCCCGCGCCGGCGCATCTGGGGCAGGAGGCCCTGCGCGACGCGCAGGGCTCCGAAGGTGTTGAGTTCGAACAGGTCGCCCAGCGCGGCCAGCGGGATCGTCTCCAGCGGTGCCCGCACGGTCGCTCCGGCGTTGCTGACCAGGACATCGACGTGGCCGGCCTCGGCCAGCGCCCGGTCGACCGAGGCCTGGTCGGTGACGTCGAGTGGCAACTTCTGTGCCGCCGGCAGGTCTTCGAGCATGGTCACGTCGCGGGCTGTCGCGATGACCTCGTGGCCTTGTTCGTGCAGTGCTATCGCGGTGCCCTTGCCGATGCCCCGGGACGCGCCGGTGATGAGTACGCGGGCCATGAGTGGAACCCCTTTTTTTGCTGGCGGGCGGCCTGTGGGTGGGCGGCACGCGACGGAAGGCATCGCCAATCGGCTGTGGTTGCCGTTTCCCGCGACACCAGATGCTATGTAGGGCAACATACATAGTTTGTAGGCGTCAAGGGATGCGCAGGCTGACCCGGCGATCCGGAGGGAGGCTCGCGGGCACGCGTGCGCCGGGGCTCTGGGGGTTTCAGGGCGTGCGCGGTCACCGCAGCGCTAGGGCGTGGCGGCCGGACATGTCAGGTTGCGGGGACGACGCGTGGTGGCACTGAACGGTCGGCCCGGCCCGTGGGGTGGCGGGCTTCAGGTACGGATGCGGTCGGCGCTCTTCGGGGACACGCTCGCGGCGTGGCTGACCAGAACGGTGCGTACCGCCTCGTACGGAGTGGGGCTGCGCAGGGCGCGGGAGGTGATCATCGCTCCCTCGATGCCCGCGATCACGGCGTCGGCGAGCACTCTCGCAGCGGCACGCTCGACGCCGAAGGCGACGAAGTGGAAGGCGAGCCGGTCGGTCATCTGCGAGAAGGCCCGGCGGCCGGTTTCGGCGATCTCGGCCGAGTCCTGCGTGGCGCCCTCGGTGATCAGCGGGGCGACGGCGCAGCCTCGCCCGTAGTCGCCGGCGATCATGCCGTCGCGGCCCAGTTCGACGTAGAGCTCGATCAACTGGACTGCGGAGGTGGCCTGTCCGGCGGCCCGGTCGATGATCTCGACCTGCTCGAAGGCGTGGGCTTCGGCGGCTTCGATCGCCAGCTGCGTCTTGCCTCCGGGGAAGTGGAAGTAGACCGAGCCGCGGGAGGTGCCGCTGAGCTCGAGCACGTCGGAGAAGGCCGTCGCGTTGTAGCCGCGCTGCCGCATCAGCTGCTTGGCGGCCTGCACCATCTTCTGCTTGGCGTCCGTTCGCCTTCCCACTCCTGCACCCTCTCCACGTAGCATGTATGCTGACCTACATAGTATCTGTACGGGGCGGTAAGCCCAAGAGCGCAGCCACCTCGATCGAGGAGGAGCCTCTCGTGCCTTTCGCTGAAGTTTCACTGCCCCCTGGCGAGCCTGCCGCCCGCATCGAGGCAGTCTCGCGGGCGGCGCACGAGGCACCGGTAACCGGACTGTGCAGGGGAGCCCGGCCCGAGGACGATTTCCGGTTCGGCCCCCGCTGCGAGGAGTGGATCGTCGTGTTCATCATGATGACCTTCACGCTGCCCGCCGCAGGCCCCCGGATCGGGGCGGGCATGATCGCGAAGATCCATGGCAGCCCCGGCCGGCCCGGCCGCGCCACGACGGTCACCCGCCAGGCCCTGCACGCCTGACGAGCCCTGCTGCCTGCGGCTCACCGAGCCCGGGCGGCACAACCAAAGAGCAGACCGGTCTCAACTGGTGGAGCAGACCGGTCGAGGACAGGGATTCATCATGACCACCGATCTCATTTACTTCGACGCGAGCGAACTCGCCGAGCTGATCCGTACCGGGAAGGTGTCTTCCGCCGAGGTGGTCCAGGCGCACCTCGACCGAATCGAGGCGGTCAATCCGCGGCTCAATGCCATCGTCACGCTCGCCGAGGGTGCGCTGAAGGCCGCGAGGGCGGCGGACGAGGAGCTCGCGGCGGGCGGGGACGTGGGGCCGCTGCACGGTGTGCCCTTCACGTCCAAGGACTCCTTCGACACCGCCGGAGTGCTCACCCAGCGCGGTTCGCCGATCTTCGCCGGGCGCATCCCGGACACGGATGCCACCGCGGTGGCGCGCATGAAGCGGGCCGGGGCGATCCTCCTGGCGAAGACCAATCTCCCGGAGTTCTCGTACTGGGTGGAGTCCGACAACCTCCTGACGGGCAGGACGAACAACCCCTGGGACCTCGACCGCTCGTCCGGCGGTTCCAGCGGCGGGGAGTCCGCGGCGATCGCGGCGGGGATGTCGCCGCTGGGACTCGCGACCGACCTGTCCATCTCGGTGCGCGGGCCGGCGGCCGACACCGGCGTCGTGTCCTTCAAGCCCACGCACGGGCGTATCCCGATGACGGGGATCTGGCCGCGCGAGCCGCGCCGTGACTGGCACGTCGGTCCCATGGCCCGCAGCATCCGCGACCTCGCGCTCGCGTACGGGCTGCTGGCCGGCCCCGACGGCGCCGACGGCTTTGCCACCGCCCCCCGCGAGTTCGACGCCGGCCTGGGCACCTGGCCGGACCGGCCCGTGCGCGTGGGCTGGCTGGTCGACTCCGGACTCGGTCCGACCGACACGGAGGTCGCGGCAACGGTGCGGGCGGCCGCCGACGCCCTGCAGAGTGCCGGAGTACCGGTCGACGCCGTCAACATCCCGACCCTTGAGCGGGACAACCCTCTCGAACTGTTCAACCTGCAGCACGTCATGGAGGTCAAGCCCGCCTTCCACCAGGTCACCGAAGGTCACGAAGAGCAGATGTTCACCTACTCCAAGACGCTGGCCGGCATGCCCGACACGTCCGTGGAGGACTACGTCCGGGCCGAACAGGGCATCGAGCGGCTCCGGGACGGTTTCGCGGAGTACTTCCACCACTACGACATCCTGCTGCTCCCGGTGACCACGATCCCCGCACACCAGCACCAGCTCGGGCAGTTCACCCTCGACGGCCAGACCGTCGGCCCCTTCCATGTGTCGTCGACGACCGTCCCGTTCAACCTGACGGGACTGCCGGCCCTGTCCATGCGGTTCGGCACCAGCGGCGACGGCATGCCGATCGGCGTCCAGCTGGCGGCCACCTGGCACGCGGAATCGACGATCCTGCACATCGCCTCGCTGCTGGAGACACTCAGCCCGGTGCGCGGCCAGCACCCCGCCCTCTGACAACCGCGAGGGGCCCCACCGCAAGAAGTGCTGCGGCGCCGACTGGAGCATGAAGCCGCCGCGTACCAGTGACCGGTCCCCTTGCCGGACAGGCGTGCGCACAGGTCTGCGGTGGCACCGGGGGCCACCATGGCGGTCCGTACTGCCGGCCCCGGTGACCAGGCCGCCCGCGGGGGCCGCCTTGTCGCAGGCGACGTGCAGCCTGCCCGGCCACCGAGGCCGCATCGGCCGCCTCCGCCGCATCGGGCTCCACGGTCACATCCCGGGGACGACGGCGGCCTCGCGCCCGGCGGTAAAAGCCGTAGGCTTGCGTTAAGCAAGTCTGGAGGTGTGCCATGCCGGGACCCCGCCGCGGAACCGCCGATGGACCGTGTCCGATCGGACGGGCCGCCGACATCCTGGGCGACCGTTGGACGTTGCTGATCATGCGCAACGCCACCATCGGGATGACGCGCTTCGACGAGTTCAAGGCCGAACTGGACATCGCCGACAACGTCCTGTCCAGCCGTCTGCGGCAGCTCGTCGAAACGGGGCTGCTCACACGCGCCCCTTACCGGCCCGAGGGCGGCGGCCGGACCCGCCAGGAGTACCGGCTGACGCCGGCGGGTGAGGACCTGCTCCCCGTCCTGCACGCCATGATGGTGTGGGGGAACAGCCACAGCGAGCCCGCGTCACCGACCCAGCCGATGCGTCTCGTGCACAGCGCCTGCGGGCAGTCGTTCGAACCCGGCCGCCGCTGCCCGCACTGCCGCAAGCCGGTGCCGCGCTCCGAGACCGCCTGGGTCAGGCCCTGGCAGGGCGACCCCGCCCAGGTCCTGGGCGCCGCCGGAACCCGGTGAACCACCCCGCAATGCCCGAAATGCTGGCTTTTGTTGAGAGAGTTCGTCCTGCGTCCTAGACTGGCTCCTACAAGGCAAGCCAGAAGGGAGCCGGTCATGGCCCACCACACCACGACGACGCACCCGACGATCCGCGCACTCCCCCGCTCCGTCACCCGACTGGAGATCCCGGCCGGAACGAACTACAAACAGTTCCGGGCCCGCTTCGAGCAGGCCGTCCCGCCGCTGGACTACCGGCGCACCTTCGAGCTCGTCACCGAGCGGGCTTCGTGGAGCGCCGTACGCAAGCTCGCCGAAGAGAACGCGCCACTGGGGTTCATGATCTACTGGAAGTTCGACGCCCAGCCGCTGTTCGGCGTCGCCGGCGACCAGGCCCGCTGCACCGAGTACCTGATGGGCAATCACACCATCGCCGAGCGCATGTACCGGCACGATGCCGGGGCCCTGATGTACGCACCCCTGCGCACCACGATCCACGAATCCCCCACGGGCGAGGCGATGTTCGCCATCGACCGTCCGAGCGACACGGTGAGCGCCCTCGGCCGGCCCGAAATCACCGAAGTGGGGCGCGAGCTGGACCGCAAGGTCGGCGCGCTGCTCGCCCACCTCGGCGTCCCCGTGCCCGACGAACTGACCTGACCGGCCGGCGAGGCCCCTGAACATCCGGACCGCCGGACCGGTGGCCGACGTCGGCACGCTCGCGGCGCCGGCGAACGGGTTGGTCAGCACCACACACCACCGGGACCGCGCGCTCGTGGGGCCCGCGGCCTCACCCCGGATCCGGCCGAGGACGTGGACCACGCCACACGTCGCGCGATGTCAGCGCGTGGTCTGGAGGTACTTCAGGACGGCGAGCACGCGACGGTGGTCGTTCGGCGACTGGTGCAGGGACAGTTTCTGCAGGATCTGCCGGACGTGGGCTTCCAGTGTCTTGGGGCTCATCGAGAGGTTCCCGGCGATGGCGGCGTTCGAGCGCCCCTCGGCCATGAGTGCCAGCACCTGGAGTTCGCGTGCGGTGAGACTCGTGAGGGGGCTGGGGTCGCGTGGCCTGCGCATCAGCGTGGTCACGATCGTGGGATCGATGACGCATTCGCCCTCGATGACGCGGCGCAGCGCGTCGACGAGCAGGGCGACGTCCGATACGCGTTCCTTGAGGAGATAGCCGAGGTGATCGGGCGCGTTGCTGATCAGCCGCATGGCGTAGTGGGTTTCGAGGTATTGCGACAGGAGGAGTACGCCCATGGCGGGATGCGTGGATCGCAGTCGGTGAGCCGCGAGGAGGCCCTCGTCGGTGTAGGTCGGCGGCATCTTGATGTCCATGATCACCGCATCGGCGACAACGAAGTCCAGCTCGCGCATCAGTGTGGTGGTGTTGTCGGCGGTGGCCACCACCTGACAGCCGGCCTCTGCGAGCAGTCGCGTCAGGCCTTCGCGGATCAGCATCGAGTCGTCTGCGATCACGATCTTCACCGGACGTCCCCCTGTTCCCGATCTCCGTAGTGCTGCATCCCCGTGGCCGGGATCCTGGCCACGAGCTGTGTCCCGCCTGTGGCACCGCCGCCGATGGTGATGCTGCCGCCCAGGGCTTCGACACGGTCGGCGATCCCGCGCAGGCCCGAGCCGTCGGGGTCGGCACCGCCGCGGCCGTCGTCGGTCACACGCACCACGACGTTGTCCGCTTGCGCGACGACCTCGACGCTCGAGGATGTGGCTGCCGCGTGCTTGGCGATGTTCGTCAGTGCTTCGGCGCAGAGGAAGTACGCCGCGGCCTCGACCGGGGGCGGTAGCCGGCCGACGCCGACCACCACCTTGACCTCCACCCCTGACCGGACGGCAAGCAGCGGCAGCGCGGCGTGAAGTCCGCCCGCGGTGAGGCTGTGTGGCCGCACCCCTTGGGCGAACTCCGCGAGTTCGTACCGAGCTGCGGTCACTTCGCTCAGCACCTGCGGCAGCATGGCTCGCAGTTCGTCGTCCGCTTCTGTCTGAAGGGCGGCGAGATGGTGCGCCGCCTGGGTCAGGTGCTGCTGTGCGCCGGCTGCCAGCTCCGCTTCCAGGGCCCGTCGCTGGGCGTCCGCCGCCTCCACGACGCGGCGGCGGGAAGCGGCGAGCTGGGCAACGCGGGCGCGGACCTCGGCCCTCATCCGCGCGTTGGCGACGGCCAGGCGCAGCGCCGCGGTCGCCCCGGCGACCAGCTTCTCGTCGTCGAGTACCGCGGGGTCGTGGATGAGGATGGCGACGGGCTCCCCGTCGTCCTCGACAGCCGACGTCACCCGCCCGGCGGCGCGGCGTTCGACGTCCAGCGGCCGGCCGGCCTCGTCGACGTATGCCTGCCGCTGCGGCATCCAGTAGCCCAGCGTCAGGCCGGGGTCGCCCAGCGTCCTGGCCAGCTGGGCCTGGAGTCCCGAGGTGTCCGTACGCCGGCCCAGTTGCGTGACGAGGTCGGATACGGTGGCCTCGCTCCAGCGCCCGTGGAGCAGATCCACCGTCAGCCAGAGCACCACCACGGCGACGGCCGCATCGTAGGTCAGCAGGACGGCGCGGTCCGCACCCCATTGCAGGGCCACGTTGGCGCTGCCCAGGGCGAGGACGCCGGCGAAGACCAGTGCGGCAGCCAGCGCCGGCCGCCCTGCCCTGCGGGTGGGTCCCGAGGTGCGGGCGAAGACGTCGAGGGCGGCCACGACGACGAGGGCCGACAGTCCGGCAGTCAGCCACGGGGTCTGCGTGTAGCCCTCGTAGACGGCCACGGCGTAGGCGGCGATGACGACCGCGGTGGTGGCCGGCCGCCGATGCAGTCGTCCCGTCGGATAGGACAGGTGGAGATGGATGAGCGGTCCGCGGTGGAGGAACACCAGGGCGGCAAAGGCGTTGCCCAGGAACCAGCAGGCCCCGGCCACGGCCATGAGCAGGCCGGCACGGCTGTGGCGTCGGCCCGCCCATGCCACCGTGCCGGAGGTGAGCAGAATCGTGCCGACCGCGACGTCGGCCACCGTCAGGATCCGGTCGGGCATGGCGAGCTCACCCCGCCAGTGCCAGCAGTGAGGTGCCCGACAGCTGGTCCTTGGCGATGAACCCGCGGGCGGCGCAGCGGCGGAGCCGGTCCGCGTAGGTCGTGGCGTCACGGCTGGAGGTGAGGACGACCGCGGGCGGAGTGCGTGCGTGGGCGGTCAGGCGTGCGCAGACTTCGAAGCCGTCGAGGTCGGGCAGCACGATGTCCAGCAGCACGATCCGGGGGGCCAGTTGCTCGGCTGCGAGCACGGCCGACGCGCCGTCCGAGGCTTCCCCGACCACGTCGAATCCCTCCGCCTCCAGCAGTGCTCTGGCGAAGGTACGGAAGCCTGCGTGGTCGTCCACGATCAGCAGCGTTGGGCCCACAGCCCGATGGTGGCAGCACCGGCGGCGGTCGCGCATCAGGGCTGTCCCCGACGCGCGGCCGCCGTCACAGCCGGTCTTGTTCAGCTCGCCGATGAGGTCCTGGTCCAGGGCTGTTTGGAGCCGCCGAAGGTGACGGCGTAGCCGCCGCAGTCGGTGCAGCCGCCGAAGTCGAAGTTGTCGAAGGTCAGTTGGTCGCCGGTCAGGCGGAAGGTGGCGTTGAACGTGAAGGACCCTGCGAGATGGATCCGGTCGCGGAACGTCTGGTAGGGCCACCGTTCCACCTCGCCGTCCGGGTCGGTCTTGGTGACGATGCCGCTGTCGAAGGTCAGTGTCCAGGTGCCCGCCGGCGGGTGCTCGGTCCAGTTCTCGTCTCCTGGCCAGTACCGCCAGTCGCCCTCGGTCATGGTGCGCGTCCAGCGTCCTTCCAGGGGGCCGGCGGTGGTCGACTTGGCTGGGCATGAGGCGGTGTCCGGTCCGACGCCGGTCGTCTCCTTGAGGTACTGGATCTGCTCGAGCCAGTCGGCCGTCTGCTTGTTCTTGCGCAGTCTGGCGTAGACCGGTGCCACGGCCGACTCCATGGCCTTCAGGTCCGCGGCCGATGCCGACGGGAGCTTCATCCCCAGCCTGCACAGGGTGGGCGCGGATTCCCGGTCCTCGGCCCGGGAGACGTCCGCCGCCTGCGTGATCGTCTGCTGGAGCGCGCTGTCGAGGACGTGCCGCTGTCGTGCGGAGAGCCTGTCATGGGCCGCCTTGCCCATAACGATGACGAGCGGGCGTGGCCAGAGGTTGATGTTGCCGGTCACGTACCCGGCATCGCGGTCGTGGTGCCGGCTGACGACCGCGCCCAGCTGCATTTGGATGCCGCCGTAGCCGCTGAGGTCCACGTCGGCGGGTGCCAGGACCGGAGTGGCTCCCCACGCCTTGAGGCTCTGGTCCATCAGGGCCGAGTCCTGGCTGACGATCCTCTCACCGTTGAGGGCATCGGGGTTCATCAGGGGATCCCGGGTACCGACCAGGCGCGTCAAAGGCCCCGGTAGCACGCCGATGCCGACCACACCGGCCTTCTGCGCTCCGGCGAGCATCTTCGCCGGAATGCCGGCCTGGAACACCTTCGCCTCCAGCTCGTAGCTGTCCACCAGCATGGGGGCCAGCAGCGCCTGGAAGTCCGTGATCCCGACCCGGTCGAACACCCGGGCTCCCACCCATGCCATGTCCGCCTTGCCCTTGCGGATGTCGTCCAGCGTCGGCACCTCGGGCCGGGCTTCCCCCTCGCGCCACTCGTCCCGAAATTCGATCTTGAGCGTCCCGTTGGACAGACGATCAACCTGCTTGGCCCAGGCCACCAGTTGCGGCGGCTCAATGGCCCCGCCCGCGTTGGCGAGGGTGAGCACGGTGGCATCGGCGCCGGCATGGCCTCCGGCCCGATCGGGCGAGGAGGACGAGCAGCCCGCCGAGACCATCAGGGCTCCCACAACGGCCGCTGCAGCGGCCCACGTTCCTGGTTTCTGTCGCCTCACCGGGGCACCTCCCACATTGGATGCCCACGACGCTAGGAACGCCTCCGTACCCGGACATCGGGGCTGTCCCCGCACCACACCAGGCAAGAATCAGGGACAGCCCTGTTCCGGAGCAAGGCCGCACACGGGACCATCGTGCGCAGACCAGCACATCGCCTGCCGGGGGGCCGCCGATGCCTACACGTCTGCTGCTTCTCGGGCTGGGAGCCGCACTCAGTCTCGTCACCGTGGCGCTCGCCCGATCGGAGCCGGGTTTCTCGCCGGCGCTCATGACACCGCACGGCCTCATCGCCTTGCTGGGGGCGGGCTGGGCGCTGCTGATCGGCGCCCTCGCCCTTGGCTGGTGGGCTCCCGGCAAACGCTGCGGGCTGCTGCTGTTCCTCGTGGCGTACGCCTGGTTCCTGTCGGAGTGGGACACTCCGGGGACGACTTCATCGGTCGCGTTCACCCTCGGTCTCGCCCTGTACACCGCCTGCCCGGCGGCGGTGGCGCACCTGGCGCTGGCCTACCCCGCCGGCCGGCTGGGATCATGGCCCGCGCGCGCGGTCACGGCTGCAGGGTACGCGATCACCGTCGGCGTGCAAGGGGCGGGCACGGCTGCGTACTTCCGCCCCCGGGCCCAAGGCTGCGCGCAGTGCCCACGCAATTGGTGGGCCGTTGCCGACGATCCGGCCCGTGTGCAGGGCATCGCATCGCTGGGCGTGCGGGCGGGCACGGTGTGGCTGCTGACGCTCGTCGTCCTCCTCGCCTGGCGCCTGGTCACATCGAGCCCGGCCCGACGGCGGTCCACGGGCGTCCCGACGCTGTGCGCCCTCGGCTACTTCGCGGCCGTGGCCCTCTCGTACATCCGGAGCCTGGACCGCGGGTTCCTCGGCTTCGACGCAGACGACGGCCGGCTGTGGCAGGCCCAAGCCGGGGCACTGTTCCTGCTGGCGGCCGCCGTGATCGCGGAGCCGGTCCGCGCCCGGCTGAGGCAGCGCGAGCTGACCCGCCTGGTGATCGACATGGACGGTACTTCCGCTCCGGGCGGGCTGCGCGACGCGATCGCCAGGCGCCTCGGCGACCCGGACCTGCAGATCGCCTACCCGGTCGATGCGGGCCACCGCCAAGTTGACGCAACCGCCAGGGCGCTCTCTCTGCCTCCGCGCGACGGCAGGGCCACCACCAGGCTTCGCCGCGGCGGCTCGGACATCGCCACGCTGATCCACCGACCTGGGTTGCTGGACAACCCCGGTATGGTCGACGACCTGCTGTCCGCCGTCCATCTGGCGCTGGAGAACGAGCGCCTGAACGCCGAGATCCTTGCCCAACTCGCCGATCTGCGTGACTCGGGCGCCCGCATCGTCACCGCGGGCGACGAGGAGCGCCGGCGTCTGGAACGCGACCTGCACGACGGCGCCCAGCAGCGCCTGGTCGGCCTGGCCTTGGGACTGCGGCTGCTGCGCATGCGCACGCGGGCCGTCACGCCCCACCTGGACCAGGCCGAGGCGGAACTCGAACAGGCCATCTTGGGGCTCAGACGGCTGGCGCACGGTATCTACCCGGTGCTGTTGAAAGAAGCCGGCCTCGCCGTCGCACTGGACGCGCTCGGCCAGACCCGGGACCTTCACGTCGGAGATGTCCCACACACGCGCTTCCCCGACGTCGTGGAATCCACGGTCTACCTGATAGTGGACAAAGTGAGCGAGAACCGGACGACGAGGGTCCGCGCCGACGGGTGCGACGGGTGCGACGAATGCGACGGGCAACTGATCGCATCCATCGTGGTGGAAGGCGAGATGCCAGACCTCGCCGACCTGGCCGACCGGGTCACCACGCTCGAAGGCGTGCTCACCATCCGCACCGAGGGGGGCAGGAATGAGGTAACCCTGAATCTTCCACTGCGCGGTACGGGCCACATCGCCGTCGCCGATCCCCAGCACTCGACACGGGGCTGATCAACCGTCACGGCCCGTGGAAGACCGCGGCCGCACCGCCGCCCCGAGGCGGCCCCAGCACCTACGCAGCAAGCCGCCAAGGGCGGCATGGAGAGGGACCTTCGTCAAGGTGGAGGTCCCCGTCAGGCTCACTGTCAATGAACTCACAACGTGTCACGATCGGGGGACGAAATGGGGCAGTTGGAGGCCTTGGAGCCACAGCGGATGGGAAGCATCTTTCGTTCGTTCGAGCCGACCGATTTCCGCCCGGTGATGCGTTGGATACGCAGGCTGCCGCGGTCACGACGGCCGGCCGCACGCACGTTGATCCGCCTTCTGTACTTTCCCCTGACGGCCAAGACGAAGATCTTGCTGATCAGCGGGGCTTTCGCTGTCACGCTGCTGGGCTTGGCGCAAGCCGGTGGAGTGCTGGGGCCGCCGTCCGGCACGGACAGGCGGTGGGCCCTGAGTTACCTTGGCTCCGACGCCACCGACCTCAGTGGTGTGAGCCTGTCGTTGCTTCAGGACGTGGCCGGCCTGGTCATACTGGCGATCATCTTCATCACGCCGGTCTTCTGTTGCCAGCAGGTACAGGCGATCGCCGAGTTCGTGCAGATGAACGAACGCAACGGTGGTGCGGCACGGCTGCTCGACGAGCGCTCGGTCCGCCGGCTCAACGACTTGGTCCGCAAGACCAACAAGTGGTTCCGGGTACTGGGCCGCAAGCGGGTCTCCGCGCCCATCATGCTGGCCATGGCCATCGGCACCGTATCGCTGTACGCCTTCGTGGACACCCACGGGCTCATGGAGACGTGGAACCCGACCGCACTGCCCGATCGCGTCTGGCGCTCGAGCGTGTACGACGCCTGGTGGGCCAACTGGCACACGCACCCCGAGATGGCCGTCGCCCTGTGCGTGGCCGGCACCTACGCCTTCTACTTCCTTTCCAAGCAGCTGGTGATGGGCGTCGTGTTCACCAGCTACCTGTACCGGTCCTGGATCCTGGGATTCGGGGTGACGCCGAACACGGAGTACAACAGCGACGGCTTCCAGGGGCTTCGCCCGTTGCGCCGGTTCATGCTGTGGACCTACGGCTCCGCCCTCGCCCATCTGATCGGTCTGCTGATCCTCTTCACCGTCTGGCTGCCGGCAACCCCCTGGATGGTGTTCCTCATCCTGGCGGTGATGATCGTGGACATGGCCGTGATCGTCTACCCCTCCTCGATCGGCTACCACTCGGCGCTGGCAGCCAAGCAGGCCTACGTGCAGTCCCTGCACGAACACCGCGGCTCCGAGGAGAACGTCGACGAGGCGGTGGCAAAGGTCTGGTCCCAGCCGGTACTCCCGGTGACGACGCGCAAAGCCATGACCGGCATCGCGCTCTACCTGTTCGCCCCCGCAGTACCCGCCCTGTTCGCAGTCCTGTTCCATTACTGAGGTTGTAGGCGTGGTGTCGTCGGCGTGAGTCCGGTTTCGGTGAGGCATCCATCGATGAGGTCGCTGCGGTACTGGATCTTTCGGATGCCTCGGCGGAGTGCGCGGATGAGGTGCTCGGGGTCGGCGAAAGCGGTGTTGGCCTGGCAGCTGCGTCGCAGCAGTGACCAGATTCCCTCGACCGGGTTCAGGTCGGGTGCGTAGGGCGGCAGGTAGTGGGCGGTGAGCCAGTCCTGGCTGTCGATAAAGGCGCGCATCCGGGCGTCCTTGTGCACGTTGAGGTTGTCCCAGATGAGGACGATCGGGCCGCCGAGCTGCCGGTGTGCTGTGATCAGCAGGTCGCGGTAGTCGGTCCAGGTGAAGCTGCGCCGGCCGCCGCGTTTGTGGTCCTCGTGCCGCTTGGGCCGGTAGATCAGGCGGGAGCGTTCTCCAGGCTTGTAGCAGGCCAGCGCGGCGACGGAGAAGCGGCGCTGGGAGCGTCCGCGGACGCGGATGACGGGCGTGTGCCCTCGCCTGGACCAGGTGCGGCGGGTCGGCGGCGTCATCGAGAATCCGGCCTCGTCTTCGAAGACGAGCCAAGCCCCGAGCGCCGCCGCGGTGCTTCCACCTGCGGCCACGTCTCCTTGATCCACCCGGTCACCCGGTCCTCGTCACGTTCCAGCGCCCGCCGGGCCGGCACCTGATGGCTCCATCCATGGCGCCGCAACATCAAGGCGATGCCCGACAGGGTGAGGCTCTTGTGGAACCGGCGCCCGATCAGCGTCTTGATCCGCGACAGCGTCCACGCCTGGTCCGGCCAGCCATGCGCGACCGGCCCCTTGGCCAGTTCCTCCTCGAGCACCGCGAACAGCCTGTCACTCAGCTTCGGCAGCGACACCGGCCCGGA
>NZ_JARAVK010000104.1:0-31411 GCF_033792765.1 Streptomyces sp. PA03-6a
GCCCGGGAGAGCCCGGGCTCTCCCGGGCTCTCCCGGGCCCGCTCCGCCCGCCTCCCCGTCCCATCGCCACGCCCGCCGGACACCCGATCCCGGCGGGGCCGCTGCCGCGTGCGCGACCGGGACGTGCCGAACCGCTGGAGTCCTCCATGACCGAACCACCCGGCATCGCCGTGTCCTCCCGGCCGGCGCCGCCCCCGCCCGGAGCGCCCGCCGGCGGAACGCTCCCCGCTCCACGACCCCCCACCGCACAGCGGGTGTTGCCGTTGCGGCGGCGCGGACGCTGGATCGCCACCGCGGTCGTGCTGGTGCTCGTCGCCCAGATCGCCCACGGCCTGGTGACCAACCCCTTCTACCAGTGGGACCGCTTCGCGTACTGGTTCGTCCGGCCGGTGATCCTGGACGGGCTGCTCATCACCCTGGAGGTGGCCGCGTACAGCGCGGTGCTCGGGCTGCTCGGCGGGATCGCGCTCGCACTGGCCAGGCTCTCCGGCAGCCCCGTGCTGCGCGCCGTCAGCTGGACGTACACCTGGCTGTTCCGCTCGGTGCCGCTGATCGTCGTGCTG
This sequence comes from Streptomyces sp. PA03-6a, assembly GCF_033792765.1. Classification (NCBI taxonomy): domain Bacteria; kingdom Bacillati; phylum Actinomycetota; class Actinomycetes; order Kitasatosporales; family Streptomycetaceae; genus Streptomyces; species Streptomyces sp. PA03-6a. Next base: position 564 of record NZ_JARAVK010000104.1, read on the forward strand.
CTGTTCCTGTACAACTTCAGCGCGCTGTACCGGACGTTGAGCCTGGGCGTGCCCTTCGGGCCGGCCTTCCTCGCCTTCGACGAGTCCAGGCTCGCCACCGACCTGGTGGTGGCCGTCGTGGGTCTGAGCCTGAACGAGGCGGCCTACGCCTCCGAGGTGGTGAGGGCCGGAATCCTCTCGGTGGACCAGGGCCAGCACGAGGCGGCCGCCGCGCTCGGCCTGCCGAAGCGCTACCAGTTCGCCAGGATCGTGCTTCCGCAGGCGCTGCGGTCCGTCGTCCCCAACTACGTCAACCAGCTCATCGGGCTGATCAAGGGGACCTCGCTGGTCTTCTACGTCTCGCTGCTCGACCTGTTCGGCTCGGTCCAGAGCATGGGCAGCACCTACCCCGGCGACATCGTGCCGCTGCTGCTGGTCGCCACCGTCTGGTACGTGATCCTCACCAGCGTCGTCTCCGTCGTCCAGTTCCACGTCGAGCGGCACTACTCGCGCGGCGCGCTGCGCACCGTCCCGCCGACCCCCCTGCAGAAACTGCGGATCGCCCTGGGCGACCTGCGGGCCCGCGTCCGGACGGAGACCGCGACATGACCACCGACGTACGGCCGGCCGCCGTCGAGGTCCACGACGTGCGCAAGTGGTACGGCGCCCACCGGGTGCTGGACGGGATCAGCCTGACGGTCCGGCCCGGAGAGGTCACCGTCGTCATCGGGCCGTCCGGTTCCGGCAAGTCCACGCTGCTGCGGGTCATCAACCACCTGGAGAAGCCCGAGGCCGGTCACGTCAGCGTGGACGGGGAGCTCATCGGCGTACGCCGGCACGGCACCCGGCTCAGGGAACTGAGCGAGCGGGTGATCCTCACCCAGCGCAGGCGGATCGGCTTCGTCTTCCAGAACTTCAACCTCTTCCCGCACCTCACCGTGCTGGACAACGTGGCCGCCGCCCCGGTGGCGACCGGCCGGCTGCGCAAGCCGGAGGCGCGCGAGCTGGCCCGCACCCTGCTCGGCCGGGTGGGGCTGGCCGACCGGACCGCGGCCTACCCCCGGCAGTTGTCCGGTGGCCAGCAGCAGCGCGTGGCCATCGCCCGGGCCCTCGCCCTGCGCCCCGGCGTGATCCTCTTCGACGAACCCACCTCCGCCCTCGACCCGGAGCTCGTCGGCGAGGTGCTGTCCGTCATCAAGGACCTGGCCACCAGCGGCACCACCCTCGTGATCGTCACCCACGAGATCGGCTTCGCCCGGGAGGTCGCCGACCGCGTCGTCTTCCTCGACGAGGGCCGGATCGTCGAACAGGGCCCGCCCGACCGGGTGCTGAACCACCCCGAACACGAGCGGACGAAGGAATTCCTCAGCAAGGTCCTCTGACTCCTCTGACCACTTCCCCGCGCTCCACGGACCACCGAACGACGAACGACAGACAACGGACAAGGACGGCCATGCGCACTCTTCGCCCTCGCGGCAGACTCATCCGTACCCTGACGGCCACCGCCGCCCTCACCCTCCTCGCCGGCGGACTCGCCGCCTGCGGGAGTGACAGCGAGGCCTCCGCCACCATCGGCGCGGGATCCTCCGCCGGAACGGTCACCGTGGGCAGTCTGTCCAACGGCGCGGCCAAGGAGACCACGCTGAAGGTGACGGAGGTGAAGTCCATCAGCGCCGGACTGCCCAAGGCCGTTGCCGGCAGGGGCGAGCTGGTCATCGGCGTCGGCGCGCTGCCCGCCGGCTTCGCGCCGCTGGCGTACGTCGGCAGCGACCAGAAGACCCTCACCGGCGCCGAGCCGGACCTCGGCCGTCTGGTCGCGGCGGTGCTGGGGCTCAAGCCCCGGCTCAAGAACTCGACGTGGGAGAACCTCTTCGTCGGCATCGACAGCGGCAAGGTCGACGTGGCCTTCTCCAACGTCACCGACACCGAGGAACGCAAGCGGAAGTACGAGTTCGCCTCCTACCGGGAGGACAACCTGGCCTTCGAGGTCCTCAAGGACAGCACCTGGAACTTCGCCGACGACTACCGGAACCTCGACGGGAAGACCGTCGCGGTCGGCTCCGGCACCAACCAGGAGAAGATCCTCCTGGAATGGCGCAAGAAGCTCCAGGCGGAGGGCAAGGAGCTGACCGTCAAGTACTTCCCCGACAACAACAGCACCTATCTGGCGCTCAGCGGCGGGAAGATCGACGCCTACTTCGGCCCCAACCCCGGCATCGCCTACCACATCACCCAGGTCGCCACGACCCCCCGTCCCACCCGCAACGCGGGCAAGTTCTCCGGCGCCGGTGCGAGCCTGCAGGGCCTGATCGCTGCGACCGCGAAGAAGGACAGCGGGCTCGCGAAGCCGGTCGCGGCCGCGATCAACCACCTGATCGAGAACGGGCAGTACGCCAAGTGGCTCGCCGCCTGGAACCTGTCCAACGAGGCCGTCGGCACCTCGGAGGTCGACCCGCCCGGACTGCCGCTCGACAACTCCTGACGCCCCGTCCGCCGCACGACCGTACGGAGATCCGGCAGCCATGTCCCTCAGCATCCCCGCGGACCGCCCGCACAGCCCGGCGGCACCGCACGTCCTGGACAACCCCGCCTGGGCGGCACTCACCGGTCCGCACGCCCGGTTCGCCGAGCGCGTCGGCCGTGCCGCCCGCTACCCCGCCGACGTCTCCCCGTTCACCGCGCTGTCCGACCCGGCCGATCCGCGGGCCTGGGCGGACCTGACCGTACTCGCCGGGCCGGGCGCCGCCGTCGCGGTCACCGGCGCGCAGCAGCCGCCGGACGGATGGGAACTCGTCGAGGGCGGGGTGGGGGTGCAACTGGTCGACACCTCCCTGCGCGCCGAACACGCCCCGGAGGCGGTGCGGCTGGGCGCCGCCGACGTCCCCGAGATCCTGGAACTCATCGCCCTCACCAAGCCGGGTCCCTTCCTCCCCAGGACCGTCGAACTCGGGACCTACCTCGGCATCCGGGACGGCGGACGGCTGGTCGCCATGGCCGGGGAACGACTGCGGACCCCGGGATGGACGGAGATCAGCGCGGTGTGCACCCACCCCGGTCACCGCGGCCGGGGCCTGGCGACCCGGTTGGTGCGGGCCGTAGCCGCGGGGATCAGGGACCGCCGGGAGACCCCGTTCCTCCATGCCGCCGCCGTCAACACCGGTGCGATCCGGCTCTACGAGTCGATCGGGTTCACCCTGCGCCGCCGGACGACCTTCCTCTTCCTGCGAACCCCGGGCGGCCCGGGGGAACAGACCGGCTAGGGAAGGCGTTGCGTTGACAGGAGAAGTACGGGCGCCGTGCCGCCCGCCGTATCCGGACAGAGCGGAGGTGAGGTCCGTGCCGACGCCGTCCCGCGCGTCCCTCGTGGTCCCCGCCCCACCCCGCGGTCCCCTGCTCTACTCGCGCGCGCACATCGACCTGCAGCGCGTGGCCGCCTCCCTCTGTCGTTCCTGACCCCCGTTCCCGCCGGCGGCCCTCCCGACGAGGGCCGCCGAGACCCGTGGTCGATCAGGAAGGCCCCTCCCATGTCCTCGGACATCCCTTCGCCGTACCCTCTTCCCGCTCCTTCGCCGAACGCCCCGCTGCACCTGGCCGTGGCCCTCGACGGGGCCGGCTGGCACCCGGCCGCCTGGCGTGAGCCGACGGCCAGGCCCCGTGAACTGCTCACCGCCCGCTACTGGCAGGACGTGGTCACCGAGGCCGAGCGGGGGCTGCTCGACTTCGTGACGATCGAGGACTCCCTCGGTCCGCAGTCCTCCCGCTTCACCGAACCCGACGGACGCACCGACCAGGTGCGCGGCCGCCTGGACGCCGTCCTGATCGCCGCGCGCGTGGCCCCGCTGACCCGGCACATCGGTCTCGTGCCGACGGTGGTCGCCACCCACACGGAGCCGTTCCACCTCTCCAAGGCCATCGCCACCCTCGACTACGTGAGCACCGGCCGGGCCGGTCTGCGCGTCCAGGTCTCGGCCCGGCGGAACGAGGCCGCGCACTTCGGCAGGCGCGCCATCCCCCCGTTCGGCATCGAGAACCTGGACACCCCGGCGGTACGGGAGCTGGTCACCGACCTCTTCGACGAGGCGGCCGACTACGTCGAGGTGGTGCGCCGCCTCTGGGACAGCTGGGAGGACGACGCCGAGATCCGCGACGTCGCCACCGGCCGCTTCATCGACCGAGACAAGCTCCACTACATCGACTTCGAGGGCCGGCACTTCAGCGTCAAGGGCCCCTCCATCACACCCCGGCCGCCCCAGGGCCAGCCCGTCGTCAGCGCCCTCGCCCACAGCGACGTGCCGTTCCGGCTCGTGGCGCGCTCCGCGGACATCGGATACGTGACCCCGCACGACGGCGACCAGGCCCGCGCGATCGTCACCGGGATACGTGCCGCCCAGGAGGCGGCCGGCCGGGAGCGCGAGCCCCTGCACGTCTTCGGCGACCTCGTGGTCCTCCTCGACGACGACGCCGGTGCGGCGCGCGACCGCCTGGAGCGGCTGGACGGCCTCGCCGGCACGCCGTACACCAGCGACGCGAAGGTCTTCGCCGGCACGCCCGCAGGTCTCGCGGACCTGCTGCTGGAGTGGCGGCGGGCCGGGCTCACCGGCTTCCGGCTGCGCCCCGCGGTGATCGGCCACGACCTGCCGGCCATCACCCGGGGGCTCGTGCCCGAACTGCGGCGCCGCGGCGCGTTCCGGGACGCCTACGAGGCCCGCACCCTGCGCGGCCTGCTCGGTCTGGCCCGCCCCGCCAACCGCTACGCCGCCACCAGCGCGACCGCCTGAGCCGGAGGAACCGTACGCCATGAGCAAGCCGCGCAAGCAGATCCATCTGGCCGCCCACTTCCCCGGCGTCAACAACACCACCGTGTGGAGTGACCCGCAGGCCGGCAGCCACATCGAGTTCGGCTCCTTCGCGCACTTCGCCCGGACCGCCGAACGCGCCAAGTTCGACTTCCTGTTCCTCGCCGAGGGCCTGCGCCTGCGCGAACAGGGCGGCAGGATCTACGACCTGGACGTGGTCGGCCGGCCCGACACCTTCACCGTCCTCGCCGCGCTCGCCGCCGTCACCGAGCACATCGGGCTCACCGGCACGATCAACTCCACCTTCAACGAGCCCTACGAGGTGGCCCGGCAGTTCGCCAGCCTCGACCACCTCTCCGGCGGGCGCTCCGCCTGGAACGTCGTCACCTCCTGGGACGCCTTCACCGGGGAGAACTTCCGCCGCGGCGGCTTCCTCCCGCAGGAGGAGCGCTACTCCCGCGCGAGGGAGTTCCTGGCCACCGCGGGCGAGCTCCTCGACTCCTGGCAGGGCGAGGAGATCGTCGCCGACCGGGCGACCGGCACCTTCCTGCGCGACGCGCGGGCCGGGTCCTTCGTGCACAAGGGGCACCACTTCGACATCCACGGGCAGTTCAACGTCCCGCGCAGCCCGCAGGGGCGCCCCGTGATCTTCCAGGCCGGCGACTCCGAGGAGGGCCGGGAGTTCGCGGCCGCCGACGCCGACGCCATCTTTAGCCGGTACAGCACCTTCGAGGAGGGCCGGGCCTTCTACCGCGACGTCAAGGGCCGCCTGCCCAAGTACGGACGCAGCCCCGGCCAGTTGCTCATCCTGCCCGCCGCGACCTTCGTCCTCGGCGACACCGACGCCGAGGCCGCCGAACTGGCCCGCGAGGTGCGGCGGCAGCAGGTCAGCGGGGCCACCGCGATCAAGCACCTGGAGTTCGTCTGGAACCGCGACCTGTCCGCCTACGACCCGGACGGCCCGCTCCCGGACATCGACCCCGATCCCGGAGAGCACACCGTCGCCCGCGGCCGTGCCCAGGTGCGCATGTACCGTGACCCGCTGACCACCGCCCGCGAGTGGCGGGAGCTCGCCGCCGCCAACAAGTGGTCGATCCGCGACCTGGTCATCGAGACCGGCAACCGCCAGTCCTTCGTGGGATCCCCGGCCACCGTCGCCGCGACCATCGACGACTTCGTGCAGGGCGACGCCGCCGACGGCTTCATCCTCGTCCCGCACGTCACCCCGGGTGGCCTGGACGGCTTCGCCGACACCGTAGTCCCGCTGCTCCAGGAGCGGGGTGCGTTCCGTGCCGACTACGAGGGGACGACGCTGCGCGACCACCTCGGTCTCGCCCACCCCGACGCCGGCGCCGCGGCGGAGCGGGCCGCGTCGTGAGGTTCTTGGCCATCACCCTGATCGTGCACGCCCCGGACCCGGTGACCGGGGCGCTGAAGCCGACCGCCGCGCGGTTCCGCGAGGTGCTCGACAACGCGCTGCTGGCCGAGGAACTGGGCTTCGACGGCTTCGGCGTGGGGGAGCGCCACGAGCAGCCGTTCCTCTCCTCCTCACCGCCCGTCGTGCTCAGCCACATCGCCGCCCTCACCTCCCGGATCCGGCTGTTCACCGCGGTGACCACGCTCAGCCTCCTCGACCCGGTGCGGGCCTACGAGGACTACGCGACGCTGGACCACCTGTCCGGCGGCCGCCTGGAGCTGATCATCGGCAAGGGCAACGGCACGGCGCAGCGCGAGCTGTTCCACGTCACCCCCGAGGACCAGTGGGACCGCAACGCCGAGAGCTACGAGGTGTTCCGGCGGCTCTGGCGGGAGGGGAAGGTGACCGCCGACACCCGGTTCCGTCCCGCGCTGAAGGACGCGCAGGCATGGCCGCGGCCGCTGCAGCAGCCGATCCGGGTGTGGCACGGCAGCGCCACCAGCAAGGAGTCGGTGGACCTCGCCGCGCGTTACGGGGACCCCCTGTTCTCGGCGAACGTCACCCACCCCGTCGAGCCGTACGCGGAACTGGTCCGCCACTACCGCGAACGCTGGGCCCACCACGGCCACGACCCGGCCCGCATCGCGGTCGGCGCCGGGACGGCCGGCCTGTACGTCGCCCCTACCTCCCAGGAGGCGGTCGCCGCCTACCGTCCGGTGTTCGAGGCGCAGTCGGCGTTCCAGAAGCGGCTCGGCCTGGAACCGGTCTTCCCGACGCTGGAGGACTTCGTGGCGCGCAGTTCGGCGCTGGTCGGCAGCCCGCAGCAGGTCGTCGACAAGGTCCACCGCTACCGCGAGCGGTTCGGCCACACGGTGCTGCACGTCCACGCGGACGCGGGCGGGCTGTCCCACGACCGGCACCGCCGCTCGCTCGAGCTCTTCCAGTCCGAGGTCGCCCCGGTGCTGCGGCGCGCCATCCCGGACCCGCCGTTCGCCTGGGGCCCGGCCCCGTCCTCGCCCGAACCCGCCCATCGCTGAGGAGAAAGCCCATCGTGTCCCGCACACCGCTCGGAGTCCTCGACCTCGTCCCGATATCGTCCGGCTCCACCGCCGCCGACGCCCTGCGCAACAGCATCGACCTCGCGCGGCGGGCCGAGGAGTCCGGCTACGCCCGCTACTGGTTCGCCGAGCACCACCTCAACCCCGGTGTCGCCGGCACCTCGCCCGCCGTCCTGCTGGCCCTCACCGCGGCCGCGACCTCCACGATCCGGCTCGGCTCGGGGGCCGTCCAGCTCGGTCACCGCACCGCCCTGTCCACGGTCGAGGAGTTCGGCCTCATCGACGCCCTCCACCCGGGGCGGCTCGACCTGGGGCTCGGCCGCTCCGGCGGCCGCCCGCCGGGCGGTACGCCGGACCCGGTGCCGACCACGACACCCGTCGTGGACGGCCGGACGCCGGGCGGACTGCGGATCCCGCCGAAGTTCTCCTTCGAGCACCTGCTCGGCTCACCGCGCATCGCGCTCCAGCGGCACCTGCTCCAGCAGCCGGGCGCCCGCTCCCAGGACTACGGCGAGCAGGTCGACGACATCCTGGCGCTGCTGCGCGGCACGTACCGCTCGGCGGACGGCGTCGAGGCGCACGTCGTGCCGGGGGAGGGTGCCGACGTCCAGGTGTGGATCCTCGGCAGCAGCGGCGGCCAGAGCGCCGAGGTCGCCGGCCGCCACGGACTGCACTTCGCCGCGAACTACCACGTCAGCCCGGGCAGCGTCCTGGAGGCGGTCGACGGCTACCGTGCCGCCTTCCAGCCGGGCGGCGTGCTCGACAAGCCCTACGTCAGCGTCTCCGCCGACGTCGTCGTCGCGCAGGACGACGCGAGGGCCCGCGAGCTCGCCACCGGCTACGCCCCCTGGGTCCGCAGCATCCGGACCGCCGAGGGCGCCATCGAGTTCCCCACCCCCGGACAGGCCCGGGCGCACCCGTGGACGGAGGCGGACCGGGCACTGGTGGCCGACCGGGTCGAGACCCAGTTCGTCGGCTCGCCGCAGCGTGTCGCCGACCAGTTGGAGCAGCTCCAGGAGGCCACCGGCGCCGACGAGTTGATCGTGACCACCATCACCCACGACCACGAGGACCGGGTCCGTTCCCACCGGCTCCTGGCCGAGGAGTGGCACCGCCGCTGACGGTCCGGCGTGGCGCCGTCAGTCCCGCCCGGGCAGCAGGCCGCGCCGGAGCGCGGCGACGAGGTGGACCGGCACCAGCTGCTCACGGCCGTCGACGGTGACCGGGACCAGGTGGGGAGCCGCGGCCTTCCACCGGGCCCGGCGGTGACGGGTGTTGCTGCGGGAGGTCTTGCGTTTGGGTACGGCCATCGGAGTCTCCTGTACGGGTGGGCGTGCGGTCAGCGGGAGGCGTACGGCAGCAGGGCCATCTCGCGGGCGTTCTTCACCGCGCGGGCGAGGGCCCGCTGCTGCCGGGCGGTGACGTGGGTGACCCGCCGGCTGCGGATCTTGCCCCGGTCGGAGACGAACTTCCGCAGCAGGTCGGTGTCCTTGTAGTCGACGTACTCGATGCCCGCGGCGATGAGCGGATTGGGGCGGGGCTTGCGGGCGTCCTTGCCCCGGCCCCTGCCCTTGCCCGTGCCCTTGGCCGTGGCGGTGTGGACGGTCGTCATGGTGCTGTCTCCGGTGGTCGTGGCGGCGTGCGGTTCAGGCCGCGTGGTCGAGGAAGTCGTCGAAGGCGTGGGGGAGGCGGCGCCAGCCGGCCGGTCCGGCCGCGTACTCGGCGTCCGTGAGCAGGCAGCGGTCGAGGGTGGCCGTCAGCCCCTCGCGGTCGAGGCCGGGCGAGGTGAAGGCGAGGTGCTGGCCGCGGTCGCCGTGTTCGGGATGCCAGTCCAGGGCGGCCGCCACGCGCCGTTCGGCCGGCACGGTCTCCCATTCCGCGTCCGGCAGTGCGGCGAGCCACGGCCCGACGTCCTCGATGCACAGCGCACCACCGGCCGCCTCCCAGGAGAACAGGGTGTCGGGGTGGTCGGCCAGCCAGAAGCGGCCGCGGCTGCGGGCGGCGGAGCAGCTGAGGTCCTCCAGCGCCGCGTGCAGCCGGCCGGGATGGAAGGGGCGGGCGGCGCGCCACACCAGGGTGGCGACGCCGTGGGCGTCGGCCTCCTGGGGCAGCAGGGCGCAGGCCGGATGCTGCCGTGAGGCGGCCGCGGCCACGTCGAAGCCGGAAACGGCGGCGGAGGCCAGCCGGCCCGTGCCGATGGTCACCTGACGGGCCGTCGGATGGAGCTGGGTGAGCAGTTCCCTGTCCCCGGGGTCCGCGGTGTCGCCCGGTGCCAGGGCGAGGACGCCGGCGTACTCGAGCTGCCGGGCCAGGGTGTCGGCGACGGTCCGGTGGTCGCCGGGGGCGACGGCGAGGCCGTGCTCGGTGAGGTCGTCGCCGCAGCCGAGGTGGTCGAGCAGGAGGGCGGGGTCGACGCAGGTGACCACGCCGGCCGCCGCCAGCAGGCGCCCCGAGGCGGTGCCGTCGGGCAGCGGGGTGCCGACCAGGACCTCGGCCATCGCCTGCGGTTCGACGGAGTCCCACAGCTCGACGACGGCGAGCCGGCAGGAGGGGTCCGCGGCCAGCCGCAGTAGCTCGGGGAGCAGGTCCGCGCGGAGCGCGCAGCAGGCGCAGTCGTTCACGAGCTCGGTGTCCGTGCGGGAGATGACGCCGTCCCGGTCGCTGAGGACGCGCCGGACGGGACCGCCGACGGCGGGCCGCAGGTCGTGGTGGAGGGCGAGGGATCCGGCGGTGGAGTGCAGGAGTTCGCGCACCGCGGCGCGACGGGCCTCGGCGTGCAGACCACCGACGAGGACGACGGGCAGCTTGGGGCTGCTGTCCACGGGAGGTGCCTTTCGTGTCGGGGAGGGGCGGGGCCGGGTCAGCGTTCCTCGCGGAACTCGACGTGGCGCCGGACCACCGGGTCGTACTTGCGCAGGACCAGTCGGTCCGGGTCGTTCCGGCGGTTCTTGCGGGTCACGTAGGTGTGGCCGGTCCCGGCGGTGGAGCGGAGCTTGATGACGGGGCGTAGATCGGTGCGAGCCATGGCGGGTACTATACAGAACTGGTTTTCATTTCCAATAAGCTCGGTGGGCGCTCCGCCGGCCCACCGGACGACAGAACGGACCGTCATGCCCGCACACTGCCAACTCACCGGTCGCAAGCCCGGCTTCGGCAACTCCGTCTCGCACTCGCACCGGCGCACCAGGCGCCGCTTCGACCCGAACGTCCAGCACAAGCGCTACTGGCTGCCCGGCGAAGGCCGCACCGTCCGGCTCACGCTGAGCGCCAAGGGCATCAGGACCGTGGACCGCATCGGCATCGAGAAGGCCGTCGCCGTCATCCGCGCGCGGGGAGGGAAGGTCTGATGGCCAGGACCGGCAAGATCGCGAAGAACGAGCGGCGCAAGGCCGTCGTCGCGCGGTTCGCCGCACGGCGCGCCGAGCTGAAGGACGTCCTGCGCCGCCCCACCGCCACCCCGCAGGAGAAGGCCGCGGCGCGGCGGGAGCTGGACCGGCAGCCCCGCGACGCCAGCGCCACCCGGCTCCGCAACCGGGACGCCCTCGACGGGCGGCCCCGCGGTCACCTGCGGGCGTTCGGCCTCTCCCGGATCACCATGCGCGCCCAGGCCCACGCGGGCCACCTCCCCGGCGTGCGCAAGGCCTCCTGGTGACACCGCCCCCCGGCACACCCCGCCACCGGCCCCCGCGGGCCGCACGACACGTCTCGGAGAACCCGTGAAACCCGGCATCCACCCCGACTACCGTCCCGTCGTCTTCCGCGACCGGGCGGCGGACTTCGCCTTCCTCACCCGCTCCACGATGACCAGCGACAGGACCGTCGTCTGGGAGGACGGCAACACCTACCCCGTCGTGGACGTGGAGATCTCCTCCGCGAGCCACCCGTTCTACACCGGCACCGCCCGCGTGGTGGACACCGCCGGCCGCGTGGAGCGGTTCCGGCGCCGCTACGGGAACGGGGACACGGCACACGGCACAAGCTGACGCTCGTCGCGCCCCTCGGCGGCGCCCGGACACCGGCCCCCCGGTGCCGGGTGCCGCCCCGCGCGCGTACGCGGGACGTGCGCTCAAGAACGCCGGACGGACGCGCATGGTCCGCCGCAGGCCCCGGAACTACGGTCGGTGACGGGCGGCGTCACCGACGTCCGCGTTCCCGACCGTGTACCAAAGGCCTCACATGACCACTGCAGACAACAGCCGGCCCGCCATCCTCCTCGTCCACGGCGCCTGGCACGGCGCCTGGTGCTTCGACAGGCTCGTCCCCGAACTCACCGCGCTGGGCTGGCGGGTCGAGACCGTCGACCTGCCGAGCGCCTCGCCCGACGAAGGGAACACGGCCGGGATGCACGACGACGCGCGGGCCGTCCGCGAGCGCCTGGACTCCGTCGCCGGCCCGGTGACCGTCCTCGCCCACTCCTACGCGGGCATCCCCGTCACGCAGGCCGCCGCGGACGCGCCGAACGTCTCCCGCATCGTCTACCTCTCCGCCTTCGTGCTCGACGAGGGCGAGTCCATCGACGGCATGAGCGGTGGCAAGATCTCCGGAGCCGGCGTCGCCTCGCTGTCCGCGCACGGGCACTACGAGGACGCCAAGGCCGCCTTCTACGGGGACGCCGCACCGCAGGACGCGGAGGACGCCACCGCGCGCCTGGTCCTCCAGACGGCCAGGTCCTTCTGCGAACCGCTCACCGCCGCCGCCTGGAAGACCGTGCCCTCCACCTACATCCTCACCGAGCGGGACACGGCGCTCGCCCCGGAGTACCAGGAGGCCATGGCGGCCCGCGCGCAGCGCACCCACCGGCTGCCCTCGGGCCACTCGCCCTTCCTGTCCATGCCGGTGGAGCTGGCCAAGCTGATCACCACCGACGCCGGCCACTGACCGGCGCGCCCCGGCCGGTGAGGGCCCCGGAGATCCTCTCCGGGGCCCTCACCGCGCCCCTTCGGGGCGGTGCGGTCCCGCCGCGCGGTAGCGCCCGGGCGAGGACCCCATGACGCGCTTGAAGGCGTGGCTGAACGAACTCTCGGAGCCGTAGCCCCAGCGCGCCGCGATCGAGGCGATGGTGCGGTCGCCCGTCCTCAGCTCCCGCGCCGCGGAGCGGATGCGCCAGCCCGCGAGGTACTCCAGTGGCGGGACGCCCACGGTCCTGGTGAACCTGTCGGCGAACCGGGACCTCGACATCCCGGTCTTCCCGGCGAGTTCGGCGACGGTCCAGGGGTGTGCGGGCCGGTCGTGCATCAGCCCCAGCGCGGCCCCCACGTGGCGGTCGGCGAGCGCGGTGAGCCAGGCGCCGCCCCCGGGCCCGTGCTCGGCGACGTGCGCCCTGAGCAGGTGGACCAGCAGGACGTGCGCCAGCCGCTCGGTCACGAAGGGGGTGCCGAGCGCGGGCTCGCCGGTCTCCGCTCGGAGCAGTTCTAGCGCCGCCCGGATGCCTTCCGCCGCGGTGGACCCGGCGCCGACGTGGATCAGGGGCGGCAGCACGTCCAGGAGCACGGCGGCGTTGGCTTCGTCGAGGTCGAATCCGCAGCCCACGAGGACCGCGTCGGTCGCCGTGCCGATCCGGACCGTGTTCCCGGGCCTGAAGCCGGCGAAGACCTCGTCGCTCGGCACCGCCGGGACCTCGGGACCGCCCGCCAGTTCGTAGCCGCGGCCGCCGCCGATCAGGTAGCAGTCGCCCTCCTTCAGGGTGACCGGCTCCGGGGCCCCGGCCACCGTGATCCGGCAGCTGCCGAGGAGCACGGCGCCGAACTTGATGTGCCGGTAGCCGGTGAATCCGACGGCCCACGGCTCCTGGGCCTCCAGCCGGGCGAAGTGTGCGCTGCGCAGGTCGAGCAGGCCCAGGATGTCGGTCAGCGGATCGCTCACATGTCCTCCGGCGCCGTCGGCGGTGCCGCGGGGTCCGTCCTTCAGCGGGTGGCGGCGGCGAGAGCGGCCCGGATCGTGTCGGCGGACGAAGGGGTCGCCGTGGCCTTCGAGAAGTCGGCCTCGCCGCCCGCGTAGGGCAGGCCGTACACGGGGGTGCCGGGCTGCGAACGCCAGCTGTCGGCGAGGGTGCCGTAGCCGACCGCGTCGTAGCCGAGCACGTCGAGGAGTTCCGTCGCGTGCGCGACGGCGACCGGGTCGTCGCCGGCGATCGGCAGGGCGGTCCGGTCGGGCGAGCCCTTCGCGCGGGCGAGCGCGGCCAGGTGGCGGAAGAAAATGTTGTTGAACGCCTTCACCACGTGGGCGTCGGGCAGGTGGCCCTGGAGCAGTTCGCTCTCCGTGCTGGTGCCGTCCTCGAGCGCGGCGATCCGGCCATCGCGCTGGGGGTAGTAGTTGCCGGTGTCGATGACCGTCTTGCCGGTCAGCGGGGCCGCGGGGACCTGGTCGAAGGCCCTGAGCGGGATCGTCACCACGACCCAGTCGCCCGCCGCGGCGGCCTCCGCCGGGGTCGCCGCGCGTGCCCGGGGGCCCAGCTCGGCCACCAGGCCGTCGAGGGTCTCCGGTCCGCGTGAGTTGCTGAGCACCACGTCCAGGCCCGCGTCCACGGCGAGCCGCGCCAGGGTGCCGCCGATGGATCCGCTGCCGATCAGTCCAAGAGTCGCCATGTAGGTCGCAACCCCGGGCCCCGCGATTCTGTTTCCGCGGGGCCGCAAAGACCGGGCAAAAGGGGAGGGCGGTCAGCCGTCGAGGAGCAGGTCGAACACCCGTTCCAGCCTCTGGGCCAGGGCCGGCTCGTCGGTGTCGTTGAGCGCGGTGCTGCCGATGATCGTGCGCATCAGCCAGAAGCCCGCGACGACCGAGAGGGCCATGGCGGCGCGGTCGGTCCCCCGCAACTGCGGTGCGACGTCCAGCAGATGGGCCTCGACGTGGTTCTCGATGCCGGCCCGCAGGATCTCCGCGGCGCGGGGGTTGGGCGCCGAGCGCAGCATGAGGAGGAACGGGTCGAGGCTGTCGGCCTCCGGCGCGGTCCGGCGGACGAGTGCGGCTGCCACGTCACGGGCGAGGGTGGCCGGGTCGCTGGTGAGGACCGTGCGCTCGGTCATGGAAGCTTCCACCACCTCGGCGAAGAGCCCTTCCTTGGAGCCGAAGTAGCGGCCCACGAGCATCGCGGTGACCCCGGCGGCCTTGGCGATCTCCCGCACCCCGACGCCGTCGTAGCCGTGCCGGGTGAAGGCCTCGATGCCCGCACGCAGGATGGCCTCCTTGGTGGCGGCCGCGTCGCGGCGTCGCGGAGTCGTCATGTTGACGAGTGTAGACTGGAGTCATGTCTACGGGTGTATACATGATCGGAAGGACACTGCGATGGATCTCCACCTGACCGGCCGCCGGGCCCTCGTGACCGGTTCCAGCTCCGGCCTCGGCGCGGCGATCGCCGAGCTGCTCGCCGCGGAGGGCGCCGACGTCGTGGTGCACGGACGGGACGAGGCGCGCACGCGCGAGGTGGCGGAGAAGGCCGGTGCGGTCGCCGTGGCGATCGGCGACCTCGCCACGGACGAGGGCGCCGACGCCGTGGCCCGGGTCGCCGGCGAGGTCGACGTCCTGGTCAACAACGCCGGTGCGTACGACCACATCGGCTGGGCCGAGGCCACCGCGGAGGAGTGGCTGCGGACGTACGAGGTCAACGTGGTCTCGGGCGTCCGCATGATCCAGCGGCTGGTGCCCGGGATGCGCGAGCGCGGCTGGGGCCGGGTGATCCAGATCGGCGGCGGGCTCGCCTCGCAGCCGATCGCGATGCAGCCCCACTACAACGCGACGCTCGCCGCGCGGCACAACCTGGCCGTCTCCCTGGCGCGGGAGCTGAAGGACACCGGGGTGACCTCCAACGTGGTCTCCCCCGGGGCGATCCTCGTCGACGCGGTGCAGGACCTGATCACCGGACTCGCGCCGGAGCGCGGCTGGGGCCGGTCGTGGCAGGAGATCGAGCGCAACGCCGCACGGGACTTCGTGCCCAACGACAGCGGCCGCTTCGGCCGCCCCGAGGAGATCGCGGGCGCCGTCGCCTACCTGGCGAGCCCCTACGCGGACTACGTCAGCGGCGCCACGATCCGCGTGGACGGCGGCACCATCCGCTCCGTGACGTGACCCGGCCCCCCGCGGAGCCTGGCGGCGCCCGGTGCCGGGAAGCCGGGGCCGGGTGAGGGCCTGACAGATCGTGACGGGAAACGCTATGCTCCCCGCGATGACAACTGACTCTCCTTCCAGATTGGGGGACCCGTCCGCGCAAGGTGAGTGCTGATGCTCACTCAGACCGCGAACGAGGATTCCCGCCTCTCCTTCTGGCTGCGCGTGCGCGAGTTCGCCGTGCCGCCCTCCATGGTCGAGACCGCGACCGCCCGCCGCCGAGGCGGTGACTGGGCCGGGGCCTGTGCCGCCGCCGGCATCGACGTCGACCTCAACCTGCGTTCCCTGGCCCGTACCCACGGCCGGGAACGCGCGGCCCGGGTCCGGGCCGACCTCCGGCATCTGGTCCCCGACCTGCTGCGCTGGCACATGCCCAGGGTCGCACCCGACGGTCTGCTGCGTCCGGGCCTGACCATCGCCCTGGCCCGGTACGGGGCCGCGGGGCCGGAGGACGGCGACCAGGTGCACCTGGTTGTCCGGACCCCGCCGGCGTGGGCGGCCGGCGGGCAGCGGATCAGCCTCGCCCTGTGGGACCCGGACCACCCCGACGCGGGTGCCCTCCACCATCCGCACGCCCGTCCCCACCGGCGGTTCCGTCTCGACCTGCACCGCCACCTGTGGGACGCGCGCAGAACCCGTGAACTGCCGCTGCGCGCCGGAACCGGCCGCGGGTCCGCGACCTGCCTCCCCTCCCGGACCCGGAGCCGCCCGGGCCACTGCCGCCGCACCAGCGCTGTGCGGTCGACCGGTGGGCGGACGAGGCGCGGCGGGTGCTGCGTGCCGAAGGCCGCACCAGCGGTGCCGTCATCGTGCGCCTGGGCTCCCGCCACCGGTTGCTGGTGGACGTGACCGGCGACGGTCACGGAACGGGGGCGCCCACCGCGCGGATCACGGCGGCGCCAGCGGACGGCGGCGGCGCCCGGGCGCTGCCGGTGCTGCCGGACGCGGCGACCTGGGTGCCGCCGGACCTCGAACTGCTCGACGCCGGCCTGATCGGCGCCGACGGGCTGCACCCGCTGGTCGCCGCCGCGCTCGTACCGGAGCACACGCCGTCCGGTCCGTCCCTGCCGCGGGGGCGGCCGGGACGACCGCGCGTCGTGGAGTGCCGGGGCGCACCGCACCGGATCGGCCTGGTCGACGGCGTCCTGACCGCGCTGGACCACGACCCGGACGAGATTCGCCGCGAGGAACTGCTGGTCGCGCTGACCGGTACCCCGCTGCCCTGCCTGCAGGCGATCGACCGGGCGCACCGGCGTCCGGAATCCCTCGCCGACGTAAGGGCACGCCTCGACCACGGCGACACCGCCGGCGCGCTGGCCGTCGTCGAGGGCCTGCTCGGTCCCGGCGCGGTGCTCCGCGACGGACCGCTGCGGGACGAGCTGGAGGCGGCCGCCCAACGGCGCATCGCCTACGGCCTGTTCAGGGCAGGTCTCGCCGGGCCCGCCCCCGGGCGGGTACCGCCGCGCGACCGCTTCCCGGCACCCCGCACCCGTTCCCGCCCCGGCCGGCCGCACCCGCGGCAGCGCACCTCCCGCTGACCCCGGGGCGTGCGCGGCGTCCCCGCGCACGCCCCCGTACCCCTTTCCGGCTTTCGGCTCCACGAACCCCCGAGGTGATCACCCATGCCCACGCCCGCCCTGTCCACCCTGCCCGCCGACCCGGCCTCCGCCCCCCAACTCGACGTTGCCGACGCCCTTTTGACCCTGCTGCGCGACACCACCACCGAACCGCGCCCCGACACCCAGCTGGAGGCCCTCACCCTGGCCGTCGCCGCCGACCTGCCCGTGCTCCTGTGGGGCGAGCCCGGGATCGGCAAGACCGCGGCGCTCACCCAGCTCGCCGCCGCCCTCGACCTCCCGCTGACCACGGTGATCGCCAGCGTCCACGAGCCGTCCGACTTCTCCGGGCTGCCCGTCGTCGGGGACGACCCCGCCGAACAGGGCGTCCCGATGGCCCCGCCGGACTGGGCGGTCCGCCTGGTCCGGGCCGGCCGGGGCCTGCTCTTCCTCGACGAGCTGTCCACCGCGCCGCCCGCCGTGCAGGCGGCCCTGCTCCGTCTCGTGCTCGAACGGCGGATCGGCGCCCTGCGGCTGCCGCCAGGGGTCCGGATCGTGGCCGCCGCGAACCCCCGCTCCTCGGCGGCCGACGGCTGGGAACTGAGCGCGCCGCTGGCCAACCGCTTCGTCCACCTCCAGTGGACCCACGACCACGACGTGGTGGTCCGCGGCCTCGGCGGCACCTGGCCCCGGGCGACGCTGCCACGGCTCGACCCGGGAAAGCTGCCCGGTGCCGTGGACTTCGCCCGCCGAGCGGTGTGCGGGCTCCTCGCCGCCCGCCCCGGCCTCGTCCACCGCCTCCCCACCAACGAGACCCGCCGCGGCGGCGCCTGGCCGTCCCCCCGGAGCTGGGAGATGACGCTGTGCCTGATCGCCTTCGCGACCGCGGCCGACGCCTCCCGGGACGTGCTCTCCCTGCTCGTCAGGGGTGCCGTCGGGGACGGTCCGGGGCTGGAACTGCTGGCGAGCATGGACCGCATGGACCTCCCCGACCCCGAGGAACTGCTCGCCGACCCGGCCGGCGCCGTCCTGCCCGAGCGCGGGGACCTGCGCCAGGCCGTCCTGGACGGTGTGGTGGACGCCGTCCGCAACCGGCCGGAGAAGGCGCGCTGGGACGCGGCGTGGGCCCTGCTGGTCCGGGCCCTGGAGACCGGGGCCCCGGATCTGGTCGTCGTCCCGGCCACCACGCTCGCCTCGCTGCGCCGCGAGGACTGGGACGTCCCCGCGGCCATCGAGCGGCTCGCCGCAGTGGTGTCCCTGTCCCGGCGCGCCGACCGGGCCGCCGACCGGACCGGGGCCGGGCTCGTCGCGAAGGCCGGCCGGTGAACGCGCAGGCGCCGGTGGCGCTGGACCTCGAGAAGCTCTTCGCCGCCCGGCTGTACGCCGCCCGGGTCCGCCCCTATCTGGCGACGGCCCTGTTCGCGCTGCACGTCGTGGAGTCCCGGCGGGTACCGACGATGGCCGTCGACGCGCACTGGCGGTGCTACGTCTCACCGGGGTTCGTGGACCGCACGCCGCTCGAAGAACTGGCCGGGGTGTGGGTGCACGAGGTGTCGCACCTGCTGCGCGACCACCACGGGCGCGGTGACCGCGTCGCACGGGAGCAGGGACTGGAGGGCCCGGCGGAGCGGCTGCGGATGAACATCGCCGCGGACTGCGAGGTCAACGACGACGCCTTCGGGGACGGGCTGGACACGCCCGAGGGCGCCGTCCTCCCCAGGACCCTGGGACTCCCCGACGGGCAGCTCATGGAGGACTACCTCGGGCGGTTCGGGATCGGCCCGCTCACGCAGGACTTCGTCTGGCTGGACTGCGGCAGCGGTGCGGACGGCCTCGAACGCGAGTGGGACCTCGGTCCGGAGGGCGCCCACGGCCTGAGCGAGCAGGAACGGGACGGCGTCCGCTTCCGCGTGGCGCAGGCCATCAACGGCCGCCCGGGCCATGCGCCGAAGAGCTGGCGGCGGTGGGCGGAGGAGGCGTTCCACCCGCCGCAGCAGTGGCGGGAACTGCTGGGCGCGGCGGTGCGCTCGGCGGCCTCCGGTTCCGGCGCGGGCCAGGACTACAGCTACGGTCGGCCCTCGCGCCGGTCGGCCGGTGTGCCCGGCGTCGTCCTGCCGGGCCTGCGGCGCAGACCGCCCCGGGTCTGCGTGGTCATCGACACGTCCGGCTCAGTCAGCGACGCCGAACTGGGCAGCGCGCTCCTCGAAGTGGCCGCCATCGCCCGCGCCGTGGGCGGCCGCCGCGACCTGGTCACCGTGGTGCCGTGCGACGCCGCGGCCCGGATCGCCCACCCGCTGTGCCGTGCCGAGGACATCCCGCTGGTGGGCGGTGGCGGTACGGACCTGCGCAGCGGCTTCGCGCGGGCGCTGCGCACACGGCCCCGGCCGGACGTCGTCGTGGTGCTGACCGACGGTCAGACGCCCTGGCCGGACGCGCGCCCGGCCTGCCGCACGGTCGTGGGCCTGTTCCCCCGCCAGGGCGGGCGCCGCTCGTGGCGCGAGCACGATCCCGACTACGTGCCGGACACGCCGCCCGACTGGGCGCGCGTGGTCGTCATCGGGTCGTCCGGCCCCGCCGGGTGACGGTGCCAGGGAGACATCTCATGTTCCGTCAGAAACCCCGTGCACAGGCGTTCCCCTGCGTCGGCCGCGGACCCTAAGATCACCCCGCCAGTCAGGGGACCGCGGCCGCCGGGGAGGCGACGTGAGCGACAGCGCACCTCAAGGGCAAGATCTCGAGAAGTACGGCTACACGCAGCAGTTGGCGCGGTCACTCGGCTTCCGGGACCTGGTGGTCTACGGCCTGGTCTTCATGGTGCCGATCGCGCCGTTCGGCATCTTCGGCGGTGTCTTCCAGGGCTCGGGCGGCATGGTCGCCCTCGCCTACGCCATCGGCATGCTGGCGATGATGTTCACCGCGCACTCCTACGCGCAGATGTCGCGGGCCTTCCCGATGGCCGGGTCGGTCTACTCCTACGCGGGGCGGGGCATCGGCAGGCCGTTCGGCTTCCTCTCCGGCTGGATGATCCTGCTGGACTACATCCTGGTCCCGGCGCTGCTCTACCTGATCGCCGCGGTGGCGATGAACTCGCAGGTCGATTCGGTGCCCGTGTGGATCTGGCTGATCGGGTTCGTCGTCCTCAACACCGTGGTGAACTGGCTCGGCATCGAGATGACCGCCCGGATCAACAAGATCATGCTCGTGGCCGAACTGATCGTCCTCGCGCTCTTCCTGGCCTTCGGGATCAGCGCGCTCGCCCAGGGCAAGGGCAACGTCAGCCTGCACGCCTTCTACGACTCCGGCACCTTCTCCTGGTCCCTGATCTTCGGGGCGGTGTCGATCGCCGTGCTCAGCTTCCTCGGCTTCGACGGCATCTCCACCCTCGCGGAGGAGAACCGCGAATCCGCCCGGGCGATCGGCCGGGCCATGATGGCGGCGCTGCTGCTCGCCGGTGCGCTGTTCATCGTCCAGACCTGGATCGCGGCGATGCTGGTGCCCGAGGCCCCGACGCTGATCAAGGAGGGGGACCCGGACGGCACCGCCTTCTACGACGCGGCCCAGGTCGCCGGCGGCCGCTGGCTGAGCACCCTGAGCGCACTGGCCACCGCGATCGCCTGGGGCTTCGCCAACTCGCTGGTCGCGCAGGCGGCGACGTCCCGGCTGCTGTTCGCGATGGCCCGCGACCGTCAACTGCCCCGTTTCCTGGCCGAGATCGACCCCCGTCGCCGCGTCCCGGTCAACGCGACGCTGCTGGTGGCCGTGGTCTCGCTGGGGCTGGGCCTGTACATGAACTCCCGCGACGACGGCATCACCCTGCTCAGCTCGCTGGTCAACTTCGGGGCGATGACCGCGTTCCTGGTGCTGCACGTCTCGGTCGTCGTCTACTACGTCGTCCGGCAGGGCAGCCGCGACTGGTGGCGGCACCTGGTCGCGCCGCTGATCGGCTTCGGGATCCTCACCTTCGTCGTCGTCAACGCCAAGGTCACCGCCCAGCGGCTCGGCTTCCTCTGGCTGGCGATCGGTGCGGCCCTGCTGGTGGGGCTGCTGATCGCGGGCCGGCGCCCGGAACTGCCCGCCGAGCCTTCCGAGACCACCCTGGCCGAGGAGGCCGAACCGTCATGAGCGACCTCGAAGTGGTACGCCTCCACCCGTCGCCCGAGCAGTACGCCTACGCCTTCGGCGGCCGCGAGCCCCTGCTGCGCGTACGGCCGGGGACGATCGTGGAGCTCTTCACGGAGGACTGCTTCGGCGGCCTGGTCCGGGGCCCCGAGGACCTCCCGAGCAAGGTGTGCGAGTTCCCGTACCTCAACCCGGTCACCGGCCCGATCCACGTCGAGGGGGCCGAGCCGGGGGACACCCTGGCCGTCCACTTCGTCGACATCGCGCCGGCCCGGGACTGGGCGGTGTCCACCACCTTCCCGCACTTCGGCGCGCTGACCACGACGCACGCCACGGCGATGCTGCACGACCCGCTGGAGGAGGTCGTCTGGCGGTACGGGATCGACCGCGAGCGCAACAGCTGCCGGTTCCAGGCCCGCTTCTCCGACCACACGGTGGAGCTGCCCCTCGACCCGATGCACGGCACCGTGGGGGTCGCGCCCGCCGCCGGCGAGGTCGTCATGAGCATCACCCCGGGCGCGCACGGCGGGAACATGGACACCCCGGAGATGCGCGCCGGCACCACCCTCTACCTGGGCGTCAACGTGCCCGGGGCGCAGCTGGCGATCGGCGACGGGCACTGCCGGCAGGGCGAGGGCGAGGTGTGCGGCACCGCGGTCGAGGCAGCGATGCACACCGCGGTCGTGATCGACCTGCTCAAGGGCGGCGCGCCCGCCTGGCCGCGCCTGGAGGACGACCGCTTCCTGATGTCGACCGGGTCGGTCCGGCCGCTCGAGGACGCCTACCGGATCAGCCAGCACGACCTGGTCGGCTGGACGTCCTCCCTGACCGGCCTGCACCAGCTGGACGCGTACCAGCTGGTCAGCCAGGCCGGACTGGCGCCCATCGGGAACGTGGTCGACACCAACTACACCGTGGTCGCCAAGCTGCCGAAGACCGTGCTGGACGGCTCGCCCGCGTACGACGGCCTGCACCGGTCGCTGCGCGAGAGGGGGCTGGAGTACCTCCGTACGCGCTGAACCGCCGCCGGCACCGTCGGGGACGGCCGGGAAACGCCGTCCGTCCCCGCCCCGCGGTCGGGAGCGGGAGGGGGACGGACGGCCAGGCCTGTGCGGCGCCGGCGGTGGGAACCGCAGGTCAGCCGAACATGCCGAGCTGGTAGCCGCCCGCAGGCTGCTGGTTGATCACGTTGATCCGGTTGTAGGCGTTGATCACGGCGATGAGCGAGATCAGCGCGACCAGCTGGTCCTCGTCGAAGTGCTTGGCGGCGTTCCCCCAGACCGCGTCCGAGACGCCACCGGCGGCGTCGGCGACACGGGTGGCCTCCTCCGCGAGCTCCAGGGCGGCGCGCTCGGCGTCGGTGAAGACCGTGGCCTCGCGCCAGGCGGCGATCAGGTTCAGGCGCACCGAGGTCTCACCGGCGGCGGCGGCCTCCTTGGTGTGCATGTCGGTGCAGAAGCCGCAGCCGTTGATCTGGCTGGCGCGGATCTTCACCAGCTCCTGGGTGAGGACCGGCAGCGTGGACTCCGCCAGCACCTTGCTCGCCGAGTTCAGGTGCCTCATGACCTTGCCGGCGAGCGGGTGGCCGAAGTAGTTCACGCGGGCTTCCATGGTGATCTCCTCTGCTGTGGGGTGCGATACGCAACGTTGACCGGGCTGCCCCGCGGAATGTGACAGCGCGGCGCACGCGACGCGGCTCTCCGTCTCCCGCGGGGCACGACGGCCGGCACACCCGGGGGCGCACCGGCCGCGTGGTGGGGCGGGACCGGCTCAGGCGCCGACGACCGAGCGTCCCGCGGCGTAGATGCGGGCCTGCTCGGCGACCCGGCGGCCGAGGTGCGCGGCGGTCGCGACGTCGGCCTTGTGGACCTCGTCCGCGCCGACGTCGGTGTGCGTCTGGGCACCCGCGCCGAGGTAGATGCCGAGGCGGTTGAGGTCGTCCTCGGAGGCGGTGGTGCTGTTCCAGCCCGGGTGCAGGCCGAGGTTGACCCAGGTCATGCCGTGCTGGGCCGCGAGGATGGAGAAGTACTGCAGCGTGTGGAGCTTGTCGCCGCTCTTGGCGCCGGAGTTGCTGAAGCCGGCGGCCAGCTTGTCCTTCCAGGAGTGGACGAACCAGCGCTTGGAGGTCGTCTCGGCGAACTGGTGGAAGGCACCCGAAGCCGTGCCCATGTAGGTCGGCGAACCGAAGACGATCGCGTCCGCGGCGTCGAGCAGCTCCCACTGCTCCTCGGTGATCTCGTCGACCTTGACCAGGTGGACGACGGCGCCGGCTTCCGCGGCACCGTCACGCACGGCCTCGGCGAGGACGGTCGTGTGGCCGTATCCGGAGTGGTACGCGATCGCGACGACGGGTGTGGTCATGGACGTTCTCCTCTTGCGGGGGTGTCTCCGGCTCCCCTGGGGGAGCCCTCACCCACCACGACCGGACAGTGCCCGCCGCTATGACACCAACCGGCCTTTTGTGACCAGGAGCACCTTGCCGGCCGATGTCGGCCTCGGGCCGGTACCGGGCGCCCGCGGGATCAGCGGCCCGCGGCGCCGGGCTCGAACGGGCCGGTCCCGGGGACCGCGACGAACTCGACGTCGGTGTACGCGCCGGCCGCCGTGCCCTTCAGGCCGAGCGCGCCGCCCATGACCCGCAGGTCGATGGAGAACCGTGTGGCCGCACCGGACCGCTTCAGGCCGTGGATGCGCTCGTCGACGTACCCGAGACCGTTCAGGACCCGCCTCACCTCGTCGGGGGTCGGGTCCGCCACACCCATCAGCGCCTGGGTGACACGCTCCACGTGGAGGTGCCCCGCGCACCACTCCACCGCGTTCAGCTCCACCTCCGGGCCCGCGGTGGGCAGCGCGGGCGCGCCGTCACCGGTCGGCAGTGCCTCCGCCGGACCGGTCCGCGGCTCCTCGCCCGGGGCGACCGGCTCGTCCGCCCCGGACGGGACCTCCAGGGCGCAGGGCCGCGCGACCGTGTTCAGCATCTCCACGAACGCCGGCTCCGGATCCTCCGCAGCCGACGGTGCCACGGCGGGCCGCACCCCTACGGCATCGGCTGCGTCCGTGTGCTCGGTGCCGCAGGCGGCAAGCGACAGGGCGGTCAGAACCGCCATCGCGAGTGCGGGAGTTCGTGTCATGCGGACAGTCTCGGATCGGGCGGCGCGGGGCGCTTGAGTACGCGTACTCAGCCGCGTGCGTGCACATGCCCCACTTCACCGCTGCGGCCACGGCACCTCTGGGAGCCCGACACGCCGGGCGGTCGCCGCGGGGGCGGGACGGGGGGCACGGCCGTGGATACTGCGGCCATGCGCGTCGACTTCGATCCCGAGGCCATGGGCGGCTTCGCCTTCTACCGCTTCCTGACCTCCGTGGTCGTGCCCCGGCCGATCGCGTGGATCTCCACCGTCACCCCGGACGGCCGGTACGAGAACCTCGCGCCGCACTCCTTCTTCAGCATCGCGAGCACGGATCCGCCGATCGTGCAGTTCACCTCGATCGGCCGCAAGGACTCGCTGCGCAACGTCGAGGACACCGGGGAGTTCGTGGTGAACTTCGCCTCCGAGGCACTGATGCCGCTGGTCAACGTCACGGCCACCGACTTCCCGCGGCACGTCAGCGAGTTCGACCACGCGGGCATCGAGCGCGAACCGAGCCTGAGGGTGCGTCCGCCCAGGGTGGTGGCCTCGCCGGTCGCCCTGGAGTGCCGCTCGCACACCACCTTGCGGATGGGCAATTCGACGCTGGTCTTCGGGCGGGTGGTGCACGCCGTCGCGGACCGGGATGTCCTGGCGGACGGCCGCCCGAGCGCCCCGCTGCTGCGGCCGCTCACCAAGCTCGGCGCCGACGAGTGGGGCACGCTCGGCGAGATCCGGCACCTGAACCGCATCCCGTACGAGGAGCCCTGACCCCTGTGACCGTCGCCGGCCGTCGGGGCCGGGGGAGGGCATGGGACGACAGGACCTACGCCAGGGGCGCCGTGGAGCCGCGGATCACCAGACGGCAGGGCTGCGGCTCGGTCCCGGAGCGGCGCTGCCCCGCGATGGCCGCGGACAGGGCGCGGGCGGCCACCCGGCCGAGGTGCTCCAGCTGCATGTCGACGCTGGTGAGCGGAGGGCGGGAGGCGGTGGTGATGACCTTCCAGTCGTCGAAGCCCATGACCGCGACGTCGTCCGGCACCGTGCGTCCGCGCTCCCGGAGGATGTCGATCGCGCCGCGGGCGATCTGGTCGTTGCCGCACATGATGGCGTCGACCTCGGGGTGCTGGTCGAGGAGCATGACGGTCGCCGCGCGGCCCCAGCCCTCGGACCACTCGCCGAAGCGGGCCTCGCCCACCGGCGGGACACCCGCCCCGGCGAGCACCTCCAGCGCGCCCTGCACGCGGTCGCGGCCCGCGGCGTAGGTCGGGTCGCCCGAGATGTGGGCGATGCGGCTGCGGCCGCAGGCCAGCAGGTGGCGGGCGGCGGTCCGCCCGGCGTCGACGTTGTCGGGGACGATCGACAGGTCGTCCGGGTCCTCGGACGGCGCGTACGCGTACACCACCGGCACGGGCAGCCCGCGCCCGAGTGAGGGGCGCGGGTCGGTACGGGCGCCGACCACGATCAGCCCGTCGACACGGCGGTCCAGCAGGGCCCGGACGTGGTGCCGTTCGCGGATCGCGTCGCCGCGCGCGTCACACAGCAGGACGGCGAGCTCACCCGCGCCGAAAGCGTCTTCGGCGCCCATCAGGATCGGGATGCTGAAGCGTCCCTCGAGGTCACCGGTGAGCAGCCCGACGGTGCGGGTCGGTCCGGCCTGCAGGCTGCGGGCCACGGGGTTGGGCCGGAACGCCAGTTGCTCGGCCGCCTCGATGACGCGCTGCCGGGTCTGCTCGCGCACCTGGCTGCGGCCGTTGAGCGCCTTGGAGGCCGTGGCCGGGGAGACCCCGGCCAGCCGGGCCACGTCGTTGAGCGTCGCGGGTCGGCCCGCGGTGTGTTCGGCCGGCTGAACCATGGCTGCATCCCTCCTCGTGCCCGTCGCGGGCCCGCGGGGCGGCGCCCGCAGGTGGGGGAAAGGCTACTCGAAAGTCTTTTTCCGCGATGCGTGCAGGGTGGTTGACGCCCACGGGTGCCGCTTCTAACTTTACGGAAAACGTTTTCGGTGCGTTTAGGCGGCCGGCGCCGCCCCCTCGACATGGCCAGGCCCTCCGAGCAAGGAGCGAGACATGAACACCACCGACGTACGGAGACGAAGGCGCCACCGGGTCCTGGCCGCGGCCGTGGGGCTGCTCACCGTCACGACCGCGCTCGCGGCCTGCGGCTCGGGCGGGAGCGGTTCGACCGAGGGCAAGGGCGGGGTCATGGGCCCCGACGACGGCGCCACCCTGACGATGTGGACGCGCGCCGCCACGCAGCAGCAGAGCCAGGCCCTGGTCGGGGCCTACAACAAGTCCCACCAGAACAAGGTGAAGCTGACGGTCATCCCCACCGACGACTACCAGGCGAAGGTGGGCGCCGCGGCCGGCTCCAAGTCGCTGCCCGACATCCTCGCCTCCGACGTGGTGTTCGTGCCGAACTACACCGCCAGCGGCCTGTACGCCGACATCACCGACCGCATCGACGCCCTGCCGTACGGCAAGGACCTGGCGCCCGCGCACATGGCCGCCGGCACGCTCGACGGCCGCAAGTACACCGTGCCCCACACCATCGACTCCTCCGTGCTCTTCTACAACAAGACCCTGTACAAGAAGGCGGGGCTGGACCCGGAGAAGCCGCCGACGACGCTGAAGGAGTGGGACGAACAGGCCCGCGCCGTCGACAAGTTGGGCGGCGACGTCAACGGCACCTTCTTCGGCGGCAACTGCGGCGGCTGCGGGGTCTTCACCTGGTGGCCGTCGGTCTGGGCCGCGGGGGAGGAGGTCATGAACGAGGACGGCACCGCCGCCACCCTGGACTCGCCCGTGGCGAAGGAGGTCTACGCGACCTACCGCGGCTGGGCGCAGGACGGCATCACCGCCCCCGGTGCCGCCGAGGAGACCGGCGCCACCTGGACCGGCTTGTTCCCCAAGGGCACGATCGGCGTGATGCCGATGCCGTCCACCACCCTCGGCCTGATGCCGGCGGGGCTGGACTTCGGCGTCGCCGCCATCCCCGGCCCGGACGGCGGGCAGTCGACGTTCGTCGGCGGTGACTCGCTCGGCATCTCGGCCACCAGCAAGAACGCCGGCCAGGCCTGGAACTTCCTCGCGTGGTCGCTCGGCGACGAGGCCCAGGTCGAGGTGCTCGCCGCCCACAAGGACATCGTCGCCCGCACCGACCTGGCCGAGAACAAGTACGCCAAGGCCGACCCCCGCCAGGTGCTGATCAACACCCTGGTGGCCAAGGGCACGACGCCCTTCGCCGAGAAGTTCGGCCAGACCTTCAACGACCCCAACGGGCCGTGGCTGGCCCTGATGCGGGACGCCGTGTTCGGTGACCCGTCGAAGGTCGACGCGGACAACAAGGCCATCACCGAGTCCCTGAAGGACTGACCGACATGCTGCTCGCGCGATCGCGCGGCTCCGGCTCCCCGGCGCCCGGCGGGGAGCCGCCTTCCCGGTCCCCGTCCGGGACCGGGAAGGCCCGCCCCGTCCACCGCGTCCCCTGGTGGCGGACCCGCCCGGCACAGGGCATCGGCTACGCGGCACCGACCGCCCTGTTCGTCGTGGTCTTCCTCGTGGTGCCGCTGGTCCTGGTCGGCCGGATATCCCTGAGCGACTGGCCGCTGCTGGCCGGGAACCAGGGCCTCAACGCCCCGGACAACTTCACCGAGGCCGCCGGCGACGACCTGCTGTGGCCCGCCGTCCGCTTCACCCTCACCTACACCGCGCTCGTCACGGTCCTGCTGCTCGGACTCGCCCTCCTGCTCGCGCTGCTGGTCCAGGAGTCCCGTCCCGGGACGGGACTGTTCCGCACGGTCTTCTTCCTGCCCAGCGCGCTCGGGCTGGCCTCCGCGTCGCTGCTGTTCCTCGGCATGTACAGCCCCAACGTCGGCCCGATCAGCCCGCTCCTGGAGAGGCTCGGCCTCGTCGACGGGCCCGTCTCCTTCCTCGGCACCCCGACCTCCGCCCTGTGGTCCACCGTCGCCCTCATCGTCTGGAAGTACGCCGGCTTCTACATGCTGATCCTGCTGGTCGGGCTCCAGCGCATCCCGCAGGACGTCTACGAGGCGGCGCGGATGGACGGCGCCGGACGCTGGCAGACCTTCCGCAGCATCACCCTGCCGCTGCTGCGGCCCTCGCTCGCGCTGACGCTGCTGCTGTCGGTCACCGGCTCACTGCTCGCCTTCGACCAGTTCTTCATCCTCACCAAGGGCGGACCCGACAACAGCACCATGACGGTGGTCTCCCTGATCTACCGGGAGGCGTTCCAGCGGCTCGACCTCGGGGCCGCGGCCGCGCTGTCCGTCGTCGTGCTGGCCGTGCTGCTGATCCTCAACGCCGCCCAGTTCCGCGGACTGCGCGGCACGGACACCTAGCGGACAGGGACACGCCATGAAACCCCACGGCCTCGGCCGCACCCCCCACCACGTCCTCGTCGGAGGGCTGGCCGCGCTCTTCCTGTTCCCGCTGGCCTGGAGCGCGTGGGCCTCCGTCAGCGGGCAGCCCGGTACCGCGCAGCAGTCGGGCTACGGTCTCGGCAACTACCGCTCGCTCCTGCACTACGACGCGGGACTGGCGCAGTACCTGTGGAACTCCACCCTCGTCTCGCTGCTGACGGTGGCCCTCACCCTGGTCGTCTCCCTCATGGGCGGGTACGCCTTCGCCCGCTTCACCTTCCCCGGGAAGAACGCCCTGTTCCTGCTCACCCTCGCCATCCTCATGGTCCCGTACGCCACCCTGTTGATCCCGCTGTACGTGCTGCTGGGCGACCTGGGCCTGCAGAACTCGCTCATCGGGCTCAGCCTGGTGCTGACGGTGTACCAACTCCCGTTCGCCACCTTCATGATGCGGATCTCCTTCGAGTCGGTACCGCACGAACTCGAGGAGTCCGCGCTCGTCGACGGCTGCGGCACGGCCAAGGCACTGGTCCGCATCCTCCTGCCCGCGGTGTGGCCCGGCCTGGTCACCGTGGGGCTGTTCGCCTTCCTCGCCGCGTGGAACGACTTCATCGCCCCGCTGATCCTGATCTCCGACAGCGCCAAGGCGCCGCTGCCCCTGGCCATCGCCAACCTGCGCCAGCGGTCCATGGGGGCCATCGACTACGGGACGACCGAGGCGGGGGTCGTCGTGCTGGCCCTGCCCTGCCTCGTGCTCTTCCTCCTCCTGCAGCGGCACTACATCCGCGGCTTCATGTCCGGCGCGCTCAAAGGCTGACCCCGCCCCGGCCCCACGACCGAAAGAGACCCCATGACACAGCCGATCCCGGCTCCCGTGCTGCCCACCCACGGCGGCCGACGTCCTCTCGGCCTCGGTGAAGTCCGCATCACCGGCGGCTTCTGGGCCCGACGCCAGCAGGTCAACGCCTCCGCCACCCTCGACCACTGCCGGCAGTGGATGGAACGCGTCGGCTGGATCGACAACTTCCGCGTCGCCGCCAGCGGCGGCCCCCTCGGCGAACGCCGCCGGGGACGGGAGTTCTCCGACTCCGAGGTCTACAAGCTCCTCGAGGCCATGGTGTGGGAGGCGGCCCGCACCCCCGGCAGCGCCCTCGACGCCGCGGTCGACGAACTCACCGACACCGTCGTCGCCGCCCAGGAGGCCGACGGCTACCTGAACACGGCCTTCGGGCACCCCGGCCGGCCACCGCGCTACAGCGACCTCGAATGGGGCCACGAGCTCTACTGCGCCGGCCACCTCATCCAGGCCGGCGTGGCCCAGTTGCGCACCCGCGGCGACGGCGCGCTGGCCAAGGCGGCGATCCGCGCCGCCGACCACATCTGCCACGTCTTCGGACCCGGGGGCGCCAACCCCGGCCTGTGCGGGCACCCCGAGATCGAGACCGCGCTGGCCGAACTCCACCGTGCCACCGGCGAACGCCGCTACCTCGACCAGGCCGCCCTCTTCCTCGACCGCCGAGGCCACGGCACCTTGGCGGGGGGCGAGTTCGGCCCGGGGTACTTCCAGGACGACGTCCCCGTACGGCGGGCGCACACCCTGCACGGGCACGCCGTACGGGCCCTGTACCTGGCCTCCGGCGCCGTCGACGTGGCCGTCGAGACCGGCGACGACGCACTGCTCGCCGCCGTCGTCCGGCAGTGGGAGCACGCCACCGCCCGCCGCACCTACCTCACCGGGGGCATGGGCTCCCACCACAGCGACGAGGGGTTCGGCGAGGACTTCGTCCTGCCACCGGACCGCGCCTACTCCGAGACCTGCGCCTCCGTCGCCTCGGTCATGCTCAGCTGGCGCCTCCTGCTGGCGACCGGCGACCCCCGCTACGCCGACCTCGCCGAACGCACCCTCTACAACGTCATCGCCACCTCGCCCGCGGACGACGGCCGCTCCTTCTTCTACGCCAACACCCTCCACCAGCGTGTGCGCCGGACCGTCCCCCCGCACGACAGCGACCGCCCGCGCCCCGAATCCGGCCTGCGCGCCCCGTGGTTCGCCGTCTCCTGCTGCCTGCCGAACGTGGCCCGCACGCTGGCCGCGCTCGACGGCTACGTCGCCACCGCGGACGCCGACGGGCTGCAGCTGTACCAGTACGCCGACGCCGAGATCACCACCCGCACGGCCGGCGGCGAACGCCTCGCGCTGCGCGTGCGGACCGGCTACCCCCCCGCTCGGACCAGTACGGGGCACGACCGCCCCGACACTTATACCCCCCGCCCGCCCCCACCCAGAAAGCCCGTTTCGACCCGGAGGTTCCCACAC